>CAMPKG010000314.1 GCA_946887085.1 uncultured Sphingobacteriales bacterium | reverse complement strand
ATGTATACGAAGTGCCTCCCCAAACAGGCGGGTATGAAGAAAACAACATCCTCATTTGCGATAAATGCCTGGCGCAGGTAGAGAAGCGGGAAGAGCTGGACAACAGCCATTGGAGCGTGTTGACGACCAGCATGTGGAGCGAGGTACCGGCTGTGCAGGTGGTGAGCTGGCGCATGCTGAACAGGTTGAAGAATGAGGCATGGGCAGCGGAGGCACTGGATATGATGTACCTGGACGATGAACGCCTGGCCTGGGCCCAGGCTACGGGCGATCATGAGAATGACGCAAGTGTAGACCTTCATAAAGATGCTTTCGGGGCGCTTTTGCAAAACGGCGATACCGTAGTGCTCACCAAATCGCTGGATGTAAAAGGAACTACGCTAAATGCCAAAGTGGGTACAGTGATCCGGAATATTCACCTGGTCAAAGACAATACCGAACAGATCGAAGGAAGAATAGAAGGCCAGATGATCGTTGTCCTGACCAAATATGTACGGAGGCAGGCACCTAAGGAATAATGGCATACCAATTATATATCTAAAAAGAAAGCGGCCGAAATGGCCGCTTTCTTTTGGGTTCTTCCGCGGGCAAATGATCGCTCAGTTCATTTAATGTCGTTAACAAACTCTTTCAGCTTGGCCGCTATCTGGTTCTCATACGAAGGTTTACTGACGCGCCATTCCTTCCACATATTTGCCAGGTGCTCATGCAGCATTTTATCACCAACTTTCTCTTTGATGGAAACGGTAGGCTTTGCAGCTAATGTTTTGTCCCACCCTGTCCTTACGCTTTTCCAGAACGATTCATTGGCAGTCCACCATTTCTTAGCAGCAGCGCATTCTGCGTCTTCCATCTTGTAATAGGTGTTATACCCTTTCTCCTGCGCCAGCAATTTATCACCTTTGTCGGTGCGGATGATCTTATCATTATCCTGCTCATGCATGTAGCCGTTGGCTGTGATGGTGATACGGTTGCGCCTGCGCAACAGGTTATAGTCACTGCGCTCCGTGTATTCGCGTCTTGGCAGTGGTGCATCTGCCGTGCTTTCCCAGTAGGTTTTACCATCGTTGGTGATCCATGCGCTGATACCCTGGTAGCGAGGTTCGTCGCTTACCTCCCACACGGTTTGCAACCATTTACCTCTTGCATCAGCCGCTGGCAATTCTCTCTTCTGCCATACACGGTTGCCAAGGTACTGATGGTAAGAAGTTGGTTCGTAGACCCATTCTTCACGCCAGTGTTTGATGATCATAGTGTCGTTTATCACCAGCAGGTGTTGTATTACCAGCTTACCATCAGAACTTTCGATGGGCAATGCCAATTCGGTTGCATTCATCTCTTCCCTGTCGTGGAATTTATAAGAGTCGTCGGGCGAAAAAGTTTCCGCATATTTAAAGTTCACTGAATAGCAGCCACAAAGTGACTCGGGATATTTCATCTGTATGCTTTTCTGTGCAGAAAGGTTGTAACTGATTAATAGACAAATAAGAGTCGTCGTAAATGTTCGCATTTGAGTTCTGATTTGACCGCAAACCAAGACAATTCCGTGACAATACGTTTACATAAAACGGAAATTCCCGAATGTAAAACCCCGCTTTCTTATGAGAGGCTAAGTTTACCTCATCAACTTAAAGAGTTGTGTAAATATCAAAAAGCTGAATGGACAGCATTAGCATTGAAAAAGGCCTGCGTTACGAAAAACTGCTCGTCCGGGCATTTGAGCTGAGTAGCCCAGCCCCAGCTTTGGGAGCTGACTGCCGGCTTTATTACCTGCTGTATTATATCCGCTCAGGCGTCGACTTGCGTGGAACAGGATATGCGAGACAGTTCGTAGAAATAAAAGAACATGTTGTTGCGGCGCTTCAAAGCATGCTGCAGAAAGAATTGCATGCGCACGAGCGCCTGGCCCTGGAACGGTTAAGAAAAGAACTACTGACCGTTTATGATGAAGACAGGCTGGATAATCTCATAACAAGGGCACTTGCAGCGAGTTACAGGCTCGGGCATATAAAAGACGCAGAATTGCGCTGACCAATAATGTCAAATTACTGCTGATTTTATTAAATTCGTTCAAATTAATTCTTACTACTATGCTCAGCAAAAGCGTACAAGACGCACTCAACAATCAGGTAGGATTAGAAGCTGCTTCATCGCAGGCGTACCTGGCCATGGCCTCCTGGGCCGATATACAACCCGGTTTACAGGGCGTTACAGAATTCTTCTATACACAGGCCGAAGAAGAACGAGTGCATATGCTGAAACTTATAAAATACGTGAACGAACGTGGCGGATTTGCTGTGGTACCAGCATTGGCCCAGCCGATTATCACCTTCCAGTCATTAAAGCGCGTGTTTGAAGAATTCCTGCGCCATGAGCTTGGCGTTTCTGAAAGCATCAACGATATCGTGCACCTTTCTTTCCACGAAAAAGATTATGCAACCCATAATTTCCTTCAATGGTATGTGGCAGAGCAAATGGAAGAAGAAAGGCTCGCCCGTGTGCTGAACGAAAAGCTGGAGATGATCGGAGAAGATAAAAGCGGCCTTTATCTGTTTGACCGTGACATATTGTTCTTCCGGCAGAAGGAAAGCAGGGGCGGCAAGCATTGATCAGATATCTGTTAGACCAGAATATACAGCATCAGCCATACGGCTGGTGCTTTTACTTTATTAAAACCGGCTGTAAATGAAGGCTCACGAAATCCAAGGTTACAATTTGTAATTTATTACACTAATTTGAGCGTCGATCATCCCTGCCCAACAACTACATGTCGCTCCGCAAAAAAGCAAAAAACACCTACCTGCCTAACAAGGTAAAACTGCTGAACGGCGGAACGGAATATTTTTCTGCATTAACCGGCCTTATAGACAGTGCCGTTGTTTCGATGCACCTGCAGACGTACATTTTTTCCGACGATGATACCGGCCGTATGGTAGCTGAACACCTGGCCGCAGCAGCAAAACGCGGTGTCAAAGTTTTTCTGCTGGCCGATGGCTACGCATCGCAGCGGCTGTCGCGGGAAACCATCATCCTGCTGCGCGATGCAGGCGTTCATTTTCGCTTGTTCGAGCCCATTTTTAAAAGCACTAAATTCTATGTGGGGCGGCGACTACATCATAAAGTAGCGGTGGCTGACGGACGATATGCACTGGTGGGTGGCGTCAACATAGCTGACAGATACAATGATTTTCCCGATATACCTGCCTGGAAGGATGTAGCAGTGCTCATCGAAGGTCCCGCAGCATATGAAACAGAAGGGATCTGCTGCGAAATGTGGAATGCGGGCATTGTGTCCACCAAAACAAAACCCGGCCCGTTGCCGGACTTTGACCTGAAACAAGGAAGGGATGAATACATCTGCCAGCTGCGCGTACGCCGTAACGATTGGGTAAAGAATAAGAACCAGATAGCCCGCAGCTATTCGCAGATATTTAAGGAAGTGAATGACAGCCTCACCATTATGTGCAGTTATTTTTTGCCAGGACGCAGGCTGAGATCGCAAATGAAGAAGGCTGCAAGAAGAGGCGTGGAGATCAAAGTAATAGTATCCGGGTTGTCGGACGTTGCATTGGCCAAACCTGCTGAACGGTATTTCTATGGAGAAATGCTGAAGAACAAAATAAAGCTCTACGAATACAACAAGAACGTGCTGCATGCAAAAGTAGCTGTGGCCGATGGCAGCCAGATGACCATAGGCTCTTATAACCTGAACAACATCAGCGCCTACGCCAGTATAGAATTGAACGTTGATATCATTAGCGAATCATTTGTGAGCATGGTGCAGGAAAGATTTGACGATATCATCGCCAACGACTGCACAGAAATAACACCAAACTTCTACGCCCGGAATATCAACCTGTTTAAATTATTCATTTACTGGGCATCATTCCAGCTTGTCAGGGCTATGATCTTCCTGTTCACTTTCTATT
>CAMPKG010000313.1 GCA_946887085.1 uncultured Sphingobacteriales bacterium | reverse complement strand
GACTTGAACCTGAGACCCCATGATTAACAGTCATGTGCTCTAACCAACTGAGCTAAGGAGGAGTGTCAATTGGGATTGCAAAAATAGGCAGTTTCCCGTTTTATCAAAATCTTTTTTCTAAAAGCCGCCCAGATATTTATAATTCTTAAGTATCAAAGCCACGTCCGTCATGGGTTTGTATTGTTGAGCATAAGTAGCGTTGAGCTGCGCTTTCAGGCCGGTTCCAGGATCGAATGAAGGAAGAAGATTATAAGGGGGAAGTATTCCCGGTTTTATCTTCGGGAGATTTGATGGCGCCGGCACATCATAGCCCACCCAGGTTCGTCCGCCGGCAAGTACTGTTATCGCATTCGACAGCAGTCCTCCGGGTTTTTTGACGGCGAATATCAAAACCGGCAATAAAATGATAGCGGCCAGCGCTGTCACAATATCCACCATGCGTTTGTTACGTACCTGCGAGAAATCTGATAGGTTATATCGCTTGTCAACCGTGTACAGGTCCCCGGCGGTGTGGCTGGAGTTGCTGCCAACAAAACTCTGGCTGTTGGGTAAATGTATCTTGTAATCATAACCAGGCCCGCAATGCTCCATCTGCCTGAATATCTCTTCATACCTCAGGCCGTTTACACAAAAGATGATCTCGTTGATATTAGCGGTATAAACAAGTTCCTTTAGCTTGGTGATATTTGCCAGAGCGCCCTGTCGTTCTTCTGACGTGCTTACCCTGCCTGCAAGCTCGGGCGCATAGTTAACACGCTGCAACGTGGCGGCAGTATCTACAAATGCTTTCGGGTCAGAAACTATAACAGCTTTGCGGGGAAGCTTATCGTAAGGGATGAATTTAAAGATGCCTAAACGATAAAGCAACGCATGTAACCCCAGCAACAGCACCGTACCGGATATGCCGCTAAAGATGATGATGGCGCGCGAATACCTGAGGCCCGGCTGTAAAAGGCCATAGTATGCCAATATCACTATGGTACCGATGATCATGCCGCGCACTACCCGTAACGCTTTATACGGCTGGTCGTAGGCGCCATTGATATACAGACTAACTATCCAGATGAGGATGTAAACCGGGAATGTGGCGATGATGGAGTTAAAAGGAATGGGACTGATGTTCTTTACATGCTCCACCCAGAAATTTTCAATGAACCACAATGTGCCAAGCAATACGATCGCATCGAACAGGGGCATTCTCAATACTTTCAACACACGGCGTATCCCACCCAGTATGGCGCGGAACATAATGCCGATGTTGATCAGCAGTATGAACAAAGCTGCATTCTGTTTGGAGTAATGTTTTTTAACAAACGTTGCGAGTGCTTCGTTGAAGACGCGTATGTATGATAAGGTGGCTTTGCGCGTACTCTCCCCTTTGTAATGTATCAGCGTTGCGTCGGGATAATAAACATTCTTATAACCTGCTTTCTGTATTCGGTAGGATAGATCTACATCCTCACAGTACATGAAATAGTCCTCGTCAAATGCGCCGCCCACTTCTTTGATAACACGACTGCGTACCATCATGCAGCAGCCGGAAAGCACATCCACTTCCGCGGTCTGTTTTTCGCCGATGTGCACTGCATAGTATTTATTGAAGTATGGAGACCGTGGAAAAACTTTGTTCAGGCCTATAGTTTTGAACACTGCGACTGAAAGGCTGGGAAAAGATTTTTTCCCGTCGGGGGCAAATTGCCCTTTACCATCTATCAGCCTTGGGCCTATTGAACCAGCTTCGGGATGCGCGTCCATATAGGCGATCATCTTTCGTGCGAAATCTTCCGGCATTACCGTATCGGGGTTCAGGAAGAGGATGTATTCGCCTTTAGCCACGGTCACACCCTGGTTGTTGGCGCGGGAAAAACCGCTGTTTTCTTTGTTCGCGATGAGAACGACTGAAGGAAATTTAGTTGTAACCAGTTCTATGCTGCCATCCTTCGAGTTATTGTCAACTACAATGATCTCTGACGGAATGCCTTCCAGCGCCCTCGACACAGAGTGCAGGCATACCTCCAGGAAGTATTTCACGTTGTAGTTGACAATAATGACCGACAGCTTCATTTGAACCGGTAGATGCGCCCGCTAAGATAGTGCGCTACAGCCTTATTAAACGAAAAAGCTGCGCCTACATTGTAAGCGCAGCTTCATTTATTCGGTTTATTCTTAATTACTGAAGGAGGTAATAGATGTTTGTTACCCATTTGTTGCTGTCTGGCTCCTGCTGTTGTCCTACGACGTATTCCTCGATCACCATGCTCTGGGTTTTGCCGTTTGTGGCCAGGTGTTTGCCCATCGCTTCGTGTGCTTTGCCAGAGCCGTGATAACCGCCCGTATATTTGATGAAATAGGATTTTGTCGTCGGCACGTTCAGCATAGTAGCGCCTTTTACGGGCTCAGTGCCCGATACGGGCATAGCTACCGCTGCGTCCGACTGCATGTTTTTTTCGTCCCAGGTGTAAAAAATGCCTGCTGGAGTGCCATTGATGCGAGGACCGGCCTCTTTGCCAAGTGAACCAAATCCTTCAGCAAAGAAGGTGTTGAAGTCAGCGAAGCTGATTGTCTTACGGATGGTAGCATACGTATGAGCAGGGAATTCTACTTCCTCTATTTTATAAGCGCTACCTGTGCCTGCTTTGCCACTTTCCACATATGCTTTCAGGTTGTTGAGGCCTTTTTCAAAGCTTTCTTCCAGCATACCTACCATAAAGAAATTCATTGCGTTCATAGGAAAGCTGCTGTGCTGGTTAAATGTCCAGGTGGCCTTTGTCTGGCCATTGCCGGCATCGTCCAAACGGTAGTAGCCATGGGCATCTCCTTCCATAGGTTTGATAAAGTGCATCTCATAATTCTTCTGGTCGGCTGTTATTTCTTTCGCCGTTAATATTCCCGAGCCTATCTCTTCACTTTCCCATATATATTTACTGCCGGAGGTACCGTCCTGGCCTTCTACATGCCATTTTGTGGTGGTATCGTATTCTATCCACGGGTTCCAGTTATTAAAGTTGTTAAACATGAACATCTGGTCAGCCACTACCTCTTTGGGTCCGTTGATAACTACGGATTTTTCAATTTTCACGTCTTTGGGAGCAATAAGGCCCAGTGCCACTACTGCGACCACGATAACTAATAGCAGAATGCCTAAAATGCGGAGAACTTTTTTCATAGATGTGCGATTTTGGATAAAAATATAAAAATATTAGTTAAGATGTATTGAGATACGTCAATTTTGTATGAAGCCTCAAAAATAGCCACGTACCTTTGCAAAATGAAAAATTTGAGGCAATTAAGCCTTCAAGACCTGGAGAAATTATTTCTTGATTGGGGGGAATCCCGCTTTCGGGCAAAGCAGGTATGCGAGTGGATATGGAAAAAACATGCTGGTGATATTAATGAAATGTCTAACCTGTCCAGGTCGCTGCGGGAGAAACTGGCAGCTGAGTACACAATTCCTAAAGTAAAAGTTCATCACAGCCAGTTCAGCAGCGACGGGACGATCAAAAACCGCCTGCAACTGCACGACGGCCATTTTATAGAAAGCGTCCTTATACCCACCGAAAAGCGCATGACGGTCTGCGTATCATCGCAGGTGGGATGTTCGCTGGCTTGTAAGTTTTGCGCCACGGGTTTTTTGCCCCGCAAACGCAATGTCGATTTCGATGAGATTGTGGATGAAGTAACACTGGCCAACGAACAGGCCCTGCAGCATTATGGCAAAGGACTTACCAATATTGTTTTCATGGGCATGGGCGAGCCCCTGCTGAATTATAAGAATGTCCTCAAAGCTATCGATAAGATAAGCTCGCCGGACGGCCTTGGCATGAGCCCACGCCGTGTCACGGTATCGACGGCGGGTATTTCCAAGATGATCCGCCAGCTGGGAGACGACGAGGTGCGTTTTAAGCTCGCGCTTTCTCTTCACGCCGCGAACGATAAGAAGCGTGATGAGATCATGCCCATTAACGAGAC
>CAMPKG010000312.1 GCA_946887085.1 uncultured Sphingobacteriales bacterium | reverse complement strand
TCTTGCCAGCTGGCCAATAAAAAATCTGAAAACAAGAAAGAGGACATTATCGTCAGCAACAGGGACACTACAGTTAACCCTGCCGATGATTTCTTTGAATATGCAGTTGCAGGCTGGTCGAAGAAAAACCCTATTCCGGCGGAAGAGACAAGCTGGGGCATTGCCCACCTGGTGCAAAATGAGCTGTATGCACGTCTCCGTAAGATCAACGAAGGTGCAGTGGCCAAAAATGCTAAGTCAGGTGTGGATCAGCAGATAGGTGATTTCTGGTTCAGCGGCATGGACAGCATTAATGTCGACAAGGAGGGTATAGAGCCCCTGCGCGAAGAGCTGAACAGGATAAACGCCATGCAAATCCCCAAAGATGTAATGGCGATGGCCGCGCGCATGCATACCTATGGCGTGGGCGTGTTCTATGGCGAAGGCGTGGGACAGGATGCTAAGGCCAGCGATGTGATGGCTTATTACATGAGCCAGGGCGGTATCGGCCTGCCCAACCGCGACTATTATTTCAACACCGACGAAAGGACGACAAAGATACGCAATGAATATCCTAACTATATCGTCCGTGTTTTTTCGCTGATGGGCGTTGACAGCAATATTGCAAAAGCCAAAGCCAGCGCTATTGTGGCGATGGAAACCAAACTGGCACAACAATCGCGCAAGCTGGAGGCTTTACGCGATCCATACGCCAATTACAACAAGATGGCTATCTCCGAGCTTCAGGCAAAACTGTCGCCGGGTATCGAGTGGCCGGTTTACCTGCAGCAGATGGGTGTTAAGTCTGTAGACAGTGTGATCATTGGCCAGCCCGAGTTTTTCAAGCAGTTGGACAAGGTAGTGACCACTGAGAATATCCAGACGCTGAAAGACTACATGACGTTTCACCTGGTACGTACATACGCCGGCTATCTGAGCCAGCCTTTCTACGACAATCATTTTAACTTTTACAGCAAGCTGATACGTGGTGCTGAAAAACCTCGTCCAAGGTGGAAACGTGTATTGGACGCCGAAGAAGGGGCTATGGGCGAAGCGCTGGGCCAACTGTTCGCTAAGGAATATTTCAATGAAACAGCGAAGAAACGCTACGAGGATATGGTAGAAAATGTGCGCACTGCTTACAAAGCGCGCATAGAAAAGCTAGATTGGATGACAGACAGCACCAAACAAAAAGCCCTCGCGAAACTGGCGACTATTACTAAGAAGGTCGGCTACCCTGACAAATGGAAAGATTTCTCCAGCCTGAAAATAGACCGCGGCGCTTATGTAATGAATGCCCTGCGCGCTAATGAATGGTGGAATACTTATGACATGAATAAATTGGGCAAACCAGTTGATCGTAATGAGTGGGAAATGACGCCGCAGACCTATAATGCGTATTACAACCCATCGAACAACGAGATCGTATTGCCCGCGGGTATATTTACAGTTCCCGGCCTCCGCGATGAGGAACTGGATGATGCCCTTGTTTATGGTTATGCCGGCGCTTCAACTATCGGCCACGAGATCACGCACGGGTTTGATGATGAGGGCCGCCAGTTCGACGCTAAAGGCAACCTGCAAAATTGGTGGAGTGCGAAAGACGAAGAAGAATTTAAGAAAAGGGCAGATGTGCTGGTGCAGCAATTCAACAATATGATGCCCGTGGACACACAACGCATCAATGGCCGCGCTACGCTGGGTGAAAATCTCGCCGATCTTGGCGGCATCCTTATTGGTCTCGATGCCTTCAAGCAAACGGAAACCTATAAAAAAGGCGAAAAGATAAATGGTTATACACCGTTGCAAAGGTTCTTCCTGGGCTATGCCCTGGGTTGGATGTACCAGATACGTAAGGAGCAACTAGCCAGTCAATTGCTGACGGATGTGCACTCACCGGCAAAATACAGGGTGAACGGTCCCATGCCAAACGTGCCGGAATTCTATGAAGCATTTAATGTAAAGCCCGGCAACAAAATGTATTTGCCCGATAGCGCCAGGGTCAGGCTTTGGTAAGTTTTTTTAATGTAATACAACGCCGGTGAGCATCTTCGCCGGCGTTTTCGTTTTTTGAAACGATCTCTTTTTTTGTTGAAGATTAATCAGCGGTCCATTCATTCGACACTATCCCCAGCGCTGCTGAGTTTCCTGTCAATTCAGCTAGCCGCTCAATAACCCGTTCTACCAGGGCATCAGGGCAGGAAGCCCCGGAAGTGATTATGACACGTAGCGGACGAACAGATGGTAAATAACCTTCGGTTTGTTTTTCCGTATGCGAATGCAGATCGAAGTGCTTTATAGAAATTTCCGACTCGAGGCAATCTTCGTCTTTGATAAAGTAAGTAGGCAGTTTCTCCTCGCAGAGTTCTACAAGGTGAGATGTATTGGAACTGTTATAGCCACCAATAACTATAGCGAGGTCCGCAGGTGTTTCCAGCAAGCCCTGCACAGCGCTTTGGTTGTCGTTGGTAGCATAGCAAAGCGTGTCGCGTGTGTCGGCGAAACGCTCCGATACTTTATCGACAGGCAACGAATAGTGTGCTATCATCACCTGCTTCAGGTAGTCAGCAATGCCTTGCGTTTCGCTTGCCAGCATCGTGGTCTGGTTCACTACGCCGATACGTTCGAAATCCTTAGTTACATTAAAGCCCTCGGAGAATTGGCCCGCAAAATCAGTATAGAATTGTCCGGCAGGCAGCTCTCCTGTAATGTATTTGGCCAGGTGTTCCGTCTGCGCCATATCCTTTACCACTACAGTTGGCGTGTGCGCCTTGCTGTGCGAGAAGGTGGCGCGTGTTTCTTCGTGCCTGGGTTTGCCGTGTACAACGATGGTATAACCATCTTTGCCTATCTTCTCTGCCCTGTTCCAAACCTTCTCCACAAAGGGGCAGGTAGTTTCATACCTCGATGGTTCGATACCTTTATCCCGCAGTGTTTTTTCAAGTTCGAGCGTAGTACCGAAAGCTGGGATGATGACAATATCATCGCTGGTCAGTTCATTCCAGTCTACCAGCATTTTTCCGCCGGTGTCCATTATGAATTTAACGCCCAGCGCCTGCAGGTCGGCATTAACGCCGGGATTATGTATCATTTCGCTGAGGAGAAATACCCGTTTTCCGGGATTCTCGGCAACAGCGCGAAAAGCTATTTCAATAGCATTCTCTACACCGTAGCAAAAACCGAAATGCCTTGCCAGCACGATATGTAAAGACCCTATCTCCAGTATGGTAGGAGCGAAGTCTTTCTTCATTTTGTCGGCTGCCTTGCGTTTTTGCTTGATGGCTGTGACCAGCGCGCTGCGATAATGTACCGGTACCTCGAACGATTTCATGCGCTGCAAATTTACTGAAACTATCAGTGCTACATGTGAATGTTCTGTTGTAATTGTAATTTATCCTAATGGGTTATTCCTCGTCCTCGCCGAAGGCAGTTTTCACTACGCCCGTATTCAGGCCGTACTCTTCTTTCAGATAACGGGCCAATGCAGCGCTGAAACCGTGTGTGACGTAGACATTTTCTGCCTCTGTGGCTTTGATGGCGCTAAGCAATCCCGGCCAGTCGGCATGGTCGCTGAGGGCAAACCCCGCATCGGCATTACGCCGGCGTTGCGCTCCGCGTACCTGCATCCATCCGCTGCAAATACCAAAAGCATAAGGCTGCCAGCGCTTGAGCCAGGGATTGTTGGTGTCAGAAGAAGGCACGATGATGATGCCCTGTTTCACTTCCTCTTTTGGTGTTTCGGGGCGCAGGTATTCGATCTTCGGGAAGGGCATGAACTCGCGGATCGCTTCATTCATATAATAGACAGCGCCGTGTGCGTAGAATTTATGCCCGTATGCGGTGAGCGTTTGTATCAGCCTTTGCGATTTGCCAAGGCTGTATGCCGACAGTACGCTGTACCTGCCCAACGATTGGTTTTTGAGCACCCAGTGATGAATGTCATCAATAATACTTGCCTGTGGCTTCCATTGATAAATGGGTAAGCCGAAAG
>CAMPKG010000311.1 GCA_946887085.1 uncultured Sphingobacteriales bacterium | reverse complement strand
TTATTAGATTTGTATTGCATTATTTTTGTAGTACATTTCTAGTTTGATAGCTGCTACAGCGGATTTGAAATTCGACATAGGAACATGAGTTTATTAACCGAGACGAGGACATCTCTTAAAATTCCTTTTTCGCCTCCCTTCATTGACGAGGACGTAATTGCCGAGGTGGTAGATACACTGCGGTCAGGGTGGATTACAACCGGTCCAAAGGTAGTTCAGCTGGAGACTTTGGTAAGGGACATTTTAGATGTGCGGAAGGCAGTTTGTGTGAACTCATGGACTTCCGGTGCTATGCTGGCGTTTAAATGGCTGGGCATAGGCCCCGGAGATGAGGTAATAATACCTGCATATACATACGCGGCAACGGCTCTGGCTGTGTTACATACCGGCGCCACGCCGGTGTTTGTTGATATATTGGATGATTTCACTGTCGATCCCAAACGAATAAGGGCGGCTATAACTACCAAAACTAAAGCCATACTTGCTGTAGACATCGGGGGCTTGCCTTGCAGGTATGACGAAATAAGAGAATGCTTGCTTGACGGGGATGTTATAAAGAATTTTGCCTCGTCAAACGAGGTGCAGAAGATGTTTGGCCGCCCCGTCATAATAGCGGATGCCGCCCATTCCCTTGGCGCTATGTACAAAGGAGCATCAGCAGCACTGGCTGCCGATATCACTATATTCTCTTTGCACGCTGTGAAGAACGTTACTACAGCAGAGGGAGGTATTATATGTTTTTCTCTCCCGGCGCCCTTCGACAATGAAACTGTGTACCAATGGATGAAGCTCAACTCTCTGAACGGGCAGACCAAAGATGCTTTTTCAAAACAGAAAGTTGGCGATTGGAAGTACGATATTGTTTCGGACGGCTTAAAAATCAATATGCCTGACGTATGCGCTGCCATCGGCCTGGCACAATTAAGAAAATATCAAGGTTCGCTTTTACCTGCCAGGAAAGATGTGTTCCGACAGTATGCTGATTTGCTGGTTGGTAAGGATTGGGCAATAATACCTCTTGTGGAAGATGAACAACGCAGTTCCTCATACCACCTGTTTCAATTAAGACTGAAAGGACTTAGCGAAAACCAGCGTGATATGATTATCAAAAAACTTGCGGAGGCAAATATTGCGTCAAATGTTCATTTTATACCATTGCCTTTACTAACATTATTTAAAGACCGTGGCTACCAGATTGAGCAATACCCGGTTGCATACGAATGCTATACAAACGAGATATCACTTCCTTTATATCCGCAATTGACATCCGTTGATTGCGCCTATATAGTTGAAACTCTTGAAAGAGCGTATTTTGAGGTAGCCTGATGACAAGATTTTTCGACATCTTGTTTTCATCTATCGGGATCATATTGCTAAGCCCGCTGATGGCGGCTATTGCCGTATGGATCAAACTTACTTCCAAAGGACCGGTATTTTTTAGCCAGAAGCGGGTAGGAAAAGATGCCGTAGAATTTTCGATGCTGAAATTCCGGACAATGCGGGCCAACGCCGAGAAAGAAGGATTCTTGACAGTTGGGTCGGTAGACACAAGAATAACCGCGGCCGGCTATTTTCTCCGAAAATATAAACTTGACGAGCTGCCTCAGCTGTTCAATGTCATCGCTGGAAAGATGAGCATCGTCGGGCCACGCCCCGAAGTCAAAAAATTTGTAGACCTGTATAGTAGCGACCAACGCATTGTGCTGAGCGTTTTGCCCGGCATAACTGATATCGCATCTATCGAATTTAGAAATGAAAATGAGCTGCTGGCGATGCAAGCCAATCCTGAAGAATATTATATCAGGCACATAATGCCCGAGAAAATTGAACACAATAAAAAGTTCATTGCTACGCCCACCGCTGCCAACTATTTCAGGATCATCTTCCTGACCATAAGGCATTTATTATTTAGCTGATCCGTTTCCTTTAAGCCGGCTACTCGGCTAGTTTGTCTAGCTGGATAGATCCATAAATGGAGTTGTTGCTCACAAACTCCGGGACAAGTTCCTTCATCTGGCCAACTGTCTCCAATGTATAGTGCTGGCGCGCACTCGAGATAAGTTTGGTTACTTTCTCCTTTACAAATTCGAAGTCATACTCCTGAACCTTGGCTATCATGATTTTGTCATGATAAGTTGGCATTACATTCTCGCTATAGTTCAGCAATTCCTCGTAAAGCTTTTCGCCTGGGCGTAGACCGCTGTAAACGATCTTGATGTCAATATCGGGCTCTTTCCCTGCAAGCCTGATGATCTTTTTAGCAAGATCAATGATCTTAACAGGCTCTCCCATATCAAACACAAATATCTCATTGCCCTGACCCATTACCCCGGCTTCAATAACCAGCTGGCATGCTTCCGGTATGGTCATGAAGTAACGTGTGATCTCAGGGTGGGTAACGGTAATGGGGCCTCCGTTGTTCAGCTGTTGCTTGAAGCGTGGTATAACCGAACCGTTTGAACCAAGCACATTTCCAAAACGTGTTGTCACAAACTTGGTAGGCGGTGCATCCGGCCCATCAATTTTCTTTACCAGGTGCGTATAGTAGCTTTGTGTGAAGATCTCTGCAATTCGCTTGGTAGCACCCATGATGTTCGTAGGGTTAACCGCCTTATCGGTCGAAACCATAACAAACTTTTCTACGCCGTATTCTACGGATAGTTCTGCAAGTATTTTTGTTCCCAGGACATTGTTCAAGACAGCTATCGATGGGTGATCCTCCATCAAAGGCACGTGTTTGTACGCCGCTGCATGGAATACGACATCGGGATTATATATCTCGAATAAATGCTCCATTCTTACCTGGTCGCATATATCGCCGATGTAAGCTTTGATGTTCGTCTTTTTGTGATTTTCCTTGATCTCGAGGTAAAGGTCGTGCATTGGCGTTTCAGCCTTATCGCAGAGTATGATCAGCGAGGGCCTGTAGTTGCAAAGCTGGCGAACCAATTCACTTCCGATCGATCCAGCTGCACCTGTAACCAATACTTTTTTACCCTTCAACTCAAAATGCAGTTTTTCGTTCTGTATTTTGATGACTTCTCTTTCTAAAAGATCTTCGATGTTGATATCCTTGAGCTGCTGGGTATCTAGTTTGCCGTTAAGCCATTCCTGCACGGGCGGGACTTGTTGCACTTTCATGCCAAATTGAAGGCTTCGGTCAACTAGTTTGTTAAGCTTCTCCTTCGAAATATTGCGATTGGCAATGATCAGAAGTTCCACTCCATCGGCCTTTAGTTTCTTAAAACTTTGCTCATCGGTATTATAGATGGGCACGCCTTCCATCAGCTTCCCTGTTCTGCTAAGCAGCTCATCAAGGAAAGCTGCCACCTGCATACCGCTGGGAAAGTCATTGATCACTTTTTTTGCTTGCAGGCCATGTTCGCTGGTGTCGTATACTGCCACCTTTTTAGGGGCAGCAAGGTTTTCATTTTGTTTTTGATGTGCCTGGTAATATTTAAAGCAATACCTGACTAATAGACGGTATGTGATGAGAATAAAATTGGTAATAAAAAAGTTGATGACCACAACCGATATAGGGAACAGTAAGACATTACTGAATGAATAGGTAACTATAAAGTTGATAGAAAAATAAAATACAGAAGCTATTGAGTTTACGATCAATAGGCGAAAAGTGTCCTCAATATTTGTATACCGTATGATGCCGGCATAACTCTTCAGTAAATAGAAAAGCACGCCGTTGAGTATCAGTGATGTTCCTAATATTGCCGATAAATTATAAGTGGCAACATCCTCAAGGTTAAAATTGAATCGAAGAACGAAGGAGAAAACTATTGAAAATTGTACGCATAAAAGGTCGAGAATAAATATCAACCACCGCGGCAGGATCCGAATCTTGTAATGCATACGTTGTATTAGGATGTATTTCTATTAATTAAAATAATAATTGCTAGCCAGTCACGGGTTCTGTAGACATACATCCAGTCAACAAAAATAGTAAACTTGTCATATTT
>CAMPKG010000310.1 GCA_946887085.1 uncultured Sphingobacteriales bacterium | reverse complement strand
GTTGTGGGTTGCATAGGTGTATGGCTGATCGACAACAGCAACTGTGTGCTCAAAAGCATGTTTGTAGAAACCAGCAGGCGTGGCACCGGCATCGCCAACCAATTGCTCGATACAGCGACGGGTTGGGCGGTGCAACACGGCGCCGCCCGCATGTACCTCGGCACCATGATACAGTTCAGGGCCGCACAGCGCTTCTATGAAAAACTTGGTTTCGAAAAAATATCTGAACTGGAATTACCGTCTGACTTTCCCGCCAACCCGGTGGATAGGGTGTTTTATACAAAGGCGCTGAAATGAAAATACTTTCAGTTTAAAACCATCCCTTCAGGTCTATTATCCTGATCCGGTCCTTCTCGATATTCACCAGTTTGTCGCCTACTTCTACCGCGCTTTTTATGTAGAGGTCAGCAAACTTTGTTCCGTCGCGCACCATCACCGATTTGCCATTTTTTCGTACCAGGTAGTATTCGGGCTTGCGTTTATAAAGTCCCCACCAGTTCTCGGCAGCAATAGTATCAATGGGCCGCATGCGGTGGTCCACCCGCAGTATACTTTCATCTTGCGGGTTCATCCAGAAAGAATCGTCCTCATATTTCTCCCATATATTCAGAAACTTCCCGTCATCATCGCGCACCAGGCAGGTGTAGGGATGCAGCAGGTAATAATAATTCTCGAATGGTGTACCTTTTATTTTCACATCAATGATCTTCTCACCTGTATATACATTGTAGCGGTATACGTGTTTTGAACATATCATCACGTTAGATGTTGCATTTCCGTAAAGGTCTATGATCTTGTCCTTGGGCTCAACCATTTGCAGGTATTTCTGCTGTCCGTTTTCCTTATGCCAGGCCGCAAGAAATGCCGCGCCTGTTTTCCCGCCGGTCCAGCTGCTGCCGTAGTTGGTCATCACTATATACTGCGCATTAAAATCGATATAGGATACCGATCCGGTTTTTTCGGGCAGCCGTTGTTTCCATACTATGCGGCCCGAGGTATCGAGGCAGTACATGTTAGCTGTTGTGGCAAAATAGATCTTGTTGTTTTCAATGAGGACGTTAGATGAATACCTGGCAAATTCAGAAAAGCCGCGCACTTTCTCACCGGCAAAATCCCAACCTTCACCATCTGTGATGCGTATGTAGTGCAGCGCATCGGATACAACGACCATCGTCGTATCATTGACATAAGTATAGGTCTTCCACTGCTCGGGCCTGAAACCGCGGTACCAGCGTTTCGCTCCCGTATTCAGGTCGTAAGCGGTGCCACCCGGCGAGATAGCCACATTGGCGTCGTCATCGGTTACTACCACCGGCACGTTAGCTGCCCACAGCTGGCGGCCATCGGCTTTATCATAGCAGGTGGTTTTGCCTGCGCCCACGCGCATAAAACGTTTTTTGCTGAACACATAGCTGCAGGGTTGGTGAATCGGAAAGTCTTTGGCCCAGCGAAAAGAATTTGTTTTGATATCGAACAGTGCCTGCTGCAGCATCACGCGTTCTGCCATACGGTCCCAGCCGTCTTGTTTCTTCATCAATACCATCACTACTTCCTGCCGCGCGGTGTCGATACTTATATCTATTATCTCGTGTGCAGGTTTGAATTCGTGGCCCATTATCCTCCGGCCATCGGCAAAAAGGCCCACTTCTACCTCGGTGGCTTTTTGCGCCGGAGATTTTAAAGAAAATACCGAAAGAAGTGCAATAAGCAAGTACTTCATAGATGGAGTTGTATAGCAAGCTAAGATAATGATAATGTGCCGCTTATCATATACATACCGTAGCTTTGGATATTATCTTTAATGCGGTGAAATATCTCAGCTTCTTATCGGCCTTTTTGCTGGCATGTGTTGCCTGCTTCGCCCAAACCAACGACTGCAGCGGCGGCAGCGATTGCATACCGCGTACGGTGAGCGCTTTCACACCTGATGGCCGTGAAGTATTCGTATGGCTATGCGCCATCAACGGACTGTATCTGCATGCCGACTACCCCGACCCGGTGAACAGCTATGAGCGCAAAGACAGCACCGTTAAAATTGTGAGCAGCAATCCCGTATTCAGGGGCAAGGTAGAATTCATTTTCACCAATGGCGAAAAATACGAGTACGACATGGCCGATCTGTACAGTACAGCCCGTACAGGGCGTGCCTCGTTCAAGGCATTGTTGCAGGGCGAGGTAGCAACAAGATACCGCCATCGCCATGCCGGCCATAAAGAAAAGAACACCGTTGAAGGCGATCACCTGCTGCTGGTGCGGCTCGCCTGTCATCCCATCAGGCAGATCAATTACAGTCCCGTTGCGTATTATGCCGACCGCGGCAAACTGCGGCCCGTAGCGCAACAACCACTGGTGATAAAACTGAATGAAGAAGACGCCATACTGCTGCGCGAAGATGTGCGCTGCATGCTGGGGATGAAACCCTAGATAATGGATAACAAACCTCACCACAACCTTGAATCTTTTATCTTCCTGTTTGCAATAGTACTGCTGGCGCTCAATGGCGGCATTTATAAACAAGCCGCGGAAAACCAGTATTACGGCACCGTGCTGGCTACCTGGCTTTGCCCTTTTTACAATCTCGCTTTTATCCCCATAGGCCGCCTGAGGTTGAGGAAAGTGAAACGCACGCATCCCGGCGCAGATCTTAAATGGTATTACCGCATTGTGAATTTTCTGCCGCTTGCTACAGGTGCATTGTTCTTTTACCTGCTTTCGCAGATAAGGGTGCATGGATGCTGATGCATTCAAAAATGGCACAAGGTTTGCTTTAAAAATTGCACATCAACTATCTCTATGACAAATTATCCCTATTGTTTTTTGTTCGCCATTTTGATATTTACCGGTTGCAGCAAACGAGATGACAAACCAAGACCGGTATACTTGCCCGACGAGCCAACCACGTATATTTACAAATACTGGGGCGAACGTGTGCCGGGCTCAGAGATCAGCTTTACAACCGATGCTCCCGCCGGTGCTTCTTATCTATGGAACTTTGGCGACGGAACTACTTCTACGTTACGCGAACCAAAACACGCGTATAATGACACCGGGACCTATACAATAAAGTTGACCGTTGACGATAAGGAAGCATACAATCCGGTTGATCGGCTTATCATACTGCCAGGCCCTCTCTATACCTATAAGATCGCAAGCACCCGCGACTGGAAAATTAAAGAGGCCAGCACCCGATATGGCTCACCCGATACATTGCGGACAGAATACAACGAAAAACTCACGCTTACATATGTCGACAAGGTTACAGTCAGGCTGCTTAATTTTACAAAGATCCCTTATCGTGATCTTGTCTACCAGCCGGCCAAGTCTTCGGGAAACGTGCTTGCGTTTGCATCCGAAAGCGGCGGGGGCACCCTGTATTTCGATCACGTAGCCGACACAATGCGGTACTATTGGCTCCACTCATGGGCGGGGAATCATAACGACTTACCCGGTACGTGGGAAATAATAGCCACTGCAAAGTGATCACGCAAAGTACCTGAGAGGCGTTCTGTCCTTTATTCTCCACCATTTGTGCTAACTTCATGTCTTTACAACCAGCACATAAGACCAACCCGATGAAGAAATTTTTGTTACTGCCTGCACTTGTCTTTAGCATAATTGCCAACGCACAGGATGCCAAACTCAAAGGCACTGTAAAAAACCCGCTGGCCGATAGTGTATACGTAGACTACTTCCCCGACCATATCATCTTTTTACCGGCGCGTGTAGCAGCGGGGATAGATGAAAAAGGGAATTTTGCGATGAGCATACCCGTAGCCGATAAATACATGGCTGCGACCCTGACACATGGCAGCGAGCAAAGCGACCTGGTGCTGGGCAAAGGCATGGACCTTACCTTAACGGTAGACGGCCAGCGTTTCGATTCTTCATTGAAGTTTACAGGCAAGGGCAGCGAAGTAGCCAATTTCCTGGCTGCACATACTTTGCAGAGAGGCATGTTCCTGCAATACAGCTCTAAAGGCGGCATGGCCATGATG
>CAMPKG010000309.1 GCA_946887085.1 uncultured Sphingobacteriales bacterium | reverse complement strand
GCTAAACCAGCTAAATACGGAGAAAGTACGCATCGAAGGCCAGTTAGCAGACCCGGCGTTTTATTCTGATAAAGAAAAGTTCCGGAAGCTGGATGAGGAATACAGGCAACTGGTTATCAGGCTGGAAACCAGCACAAAAGAATACGATAAAGTGTTTGAGCAGATACTGGAGCTGGAAGAAAAAATAGGGTGATATAATTGTTACGGCAGAGTTGTATTTTAGTTGCCCAACATCATTTGTTTAACCAATCTATTGATTATGCCATCATTTGATATAGCCAGCAAAGTTGATCCGCAAGTATTGGACAACGCTGTGAACGTAGCCAAGAAAGAGATCGAGAACCGGTACGACTTCAAAGGCTCTCACACCGTCATCGACCTGAATAAAAAAGACATGGTCATCAACCTGGAAGTGGAAAGCGATATGAAGCTGAAGCAACTGGAAGATGTACTGCTGACAAAGGCAATGCGCCAGGGCCTTGAAGCCAATGCTTTCGACATGAGCAAAGAATATACCCCATCGGGCAAATATGTCAAGAAAACGGTGCCTGTAAAGAATGGTATTGATAAAGAGATGGCGAAAAAAATAGTGAAGCTGATCAAAGACAGCGGCCTTAAGGTGCAGGTGGCTATCATGGATGATATCATCCGCGTAACGGCCAAGAAGATCGACGATCTGCAGGACGTCATTCAGTTATGCCGCAGTTCAAATCTCGATCTGCCGTTGCAGTTTATTAATATGAAATCATGAGAAAAGCCGGTTCAACACCGGCTTTTGATTTTTTTAAAATCCGTTATTCGCATTCTTCAGCAAAGGTTGCACTTTGTCTTTCTCTGACACAACGGCCTTTTTTAGGTCTATTTTCCAGTCGATGTTTAACGAAGGATCTGCATAAAATACGCCGCCTTCGGTCTCCTTGTTATAGAACTGGTCGCATTTATAAAACACATTAGCGCGTTCTGTAAGTACGGAATATCCATGCGCAAAACCAGGGGGAATGAGGAATTGTAAATTGTTGTCACCGGACAGTTCTATGCCGTACCATTGGCCATAGGTTGGGCTGCCTTTTCTTATATCTACAGCAACATCCCAGATAGCGCCCTGCAATACCCGGATCAGTTTGCTTTGCGCATAAGGAGGGTTCTGGTAATGCAGACCACGCAGCACGTTAATGGTCGAGCCGGCCTGGTTGTCCTGCACGAAAGTTTCGGTGAAACCCGTCTCTGCTTTGAATATGCGTTCATTAAATGATTCATAAAAATAACCACGATCATCGCGGAATATCTTAGGTTCGATGATCAGCAACCCTTCTATCGGAGTTCTTGTAACCTTCATTATTTGCTCAGTTTTTCAACTACTTCCAGGAAATTCTTCGTGATATAGCCCAGTTCCTCTTCATTCATTTCAGTATGTATGGGCAGGGATATCACGCAGTTTTGCAACATATTTGTTACGGGAAGGTTTATGTCCCCTGATACAAATTCTTTCAGCATATTTTGCTTATGGCAGGGCACCGGATAGTATATCATGGAAGGTACGTGCCTTTCTGCCAACAATTTCTGTACCTCATCACGGTCTACGTTCTTCAGTTGCAGCGTGTATTGATGAAAAACATGCTTACTATATGGCGCACGGAATGGTGTGACAATATTCGCATGGCCTTTGAGGGCATTATCGTAATAGTCTGCAACCTTCCTGCGGGCATCGCAGTATTTATCAAGATGTTGGAGTTTAATACGAAGAATGGCAGCCTGTATCGAGTCAAGGCGGCTATTACAGCCTACCATCTCATGGTAGTATTTTACTTTTTGGCCGTGGTTGGCGATCATTTTCAGTTTCTCTGCAAGCGCATCATCATTGGTGAACATTGCACCACCATCACCATAGCAGCCCAGGTTTTTAGATGGAAAGAAAGACGTGCAGCCAATGATACCCATTGAGCCGTTCTTCACTGTTCTGCCATCCGAAAATGTATAGTCGCCGCCGATAGCCTGGGCATTATCCTCAACCAGTGGTATGTTGTGTTCTTTCGAAAGAGCCAGCAAAGCCTCCATGTTTGCGCTCTGCCCATACAGATGCACCGGCACGATCACTTTTGTATTAGGCGTGATCGCCGCCCTGACGCTATCTATATTCAGGGTGAAAGTGTCTGGATCAACATCAACAAACACAGGCTTCAGTCGCAACAGAGCCATTACTTCCACCGTAGCGATATATGTAAACGAAGCTGTGATCACCTCATCACCGGGCTGCAGGCCAAGCGCCATCAGCGCGATTTGCAAAGCGTCGGTACCGTTGGCGCAGGGGATCACGTGTTTCACGCCCAGGTATTTCGCCAGTTCGGTACCAAAATCGTTTACCTCCTTGCCGCCAATAAAAATGGTGCTGTCGATAACGCGCTGGATGGCACTATCAACTTCGGGTTTTATCTTCTCATATTGACGTTTCAGGTCAACCATTTGCAAATGCTGCATATAGGGGAGTTTTTTCTGAAAATTTGGCTGCAAACCTACATCTTAGGGTGCACACAACAAAACGCCAAACATGGGTAATTTATTTTAAGTCAATTATAACAATCAGGCACAGCGATATTTGCATTATCTTCACTCACTGAAAGGACCAGCCTCAATGAAAAAAATGCTTCTGCTGGTTGCAGGCCTTGCAACCTCCGGTTTTTCTTCTTTTGCCCAGGACGGATTATTCGGGACTGAAAAGCTCCCTGCTCGTAAAGGATTTATCATTAATGCCAACGGGGCGCTCGATTTTCCTGCTGCTGACATGGCCGACCGTTTCGGTACCAGCTACAGGGTGGGTGGGGCAGTTTTGTATAAAACTACGTCCAACTGGCTATTCGGCCCTAAGGTCGATTTCATTTCAGGCAGCACCATTCGTGAAGACTCACTGATCGTAAACCTGAGGGATGAGAACGGCTACCTGCTCGACCAGGATGGCTCGCGTAAGAACATAAAAACTTTTGAACGTGGTTACATGATTGGTGTGCAGGCAGGCAAGATCATCAATACGTCAAAAACCAACAGCGACAACGGTGTACTGATCTCCACGTCCTTTGGTTTTATGCAGCATAAAATAAACCTGTTCGACAGGGATAAATCCATACCGCAGATAAGAGGCGATTATCGTAAAGGATATGACAGGCTTACCAATGGACTTTATATTGGTCAGTATGTAGGTTATAACCACTTTGCAAAGGATGGATTGGTGAATTTCCATATAGGCATGGAGGTAAACGCCGGTTTTACAAAAGGCCGCCGCGATTATTTGTACGATGTAATGCGTACCGATGACAAATCGCGCGTGGACATCTTATTTGGGATACGGGGGGGATGGTATATACCCATTTTCAAACGTAAATCAGAAGAGATCTATTTCGAGTAATGTCTTCAGCACTCTATTGGCTGATAGTCAGGTTGTATGCATTTGCTACCCGAGTGGCCGCCCCGTTTCATGCCAAAGCTAAGCTGGCTGTACAGGGCAGGCGCGACCTGTTGCGTAATATCAGGTATGCACTCATCGATGAGCGCCGTCCCCGCATTTGGATGCATTGCGCATCTCTTGGAGAATTCGAACAGGGCAGGCCGCTGCTCGAAAAACTGAAAGAAAAATATCCGCACTATGCTTTTGTGCTCACCTTTTTTTCGCCGTCGGGCTACGAGGTGCGGAAGAATTATGAAGGCGCCGACTATATTTTTTACCTGCCGTTCGACAGTGTTTATAACGCGAAGCGTTTTTTAGATGCTGTACAACCAAAGTTTGCAGTCTTTGTAAAGTATGAGCTTTGGTATTTCTACCTGTCGCAGATGGCACGGCGCGATATACCCGCCATTCTCATCTCCGCTATCTTTAGAAGGGACCAGGTATTCTTTAAATGGTATGGCAGGTTGCACCGCAGGATGTTGCTTTGCTTTCGGCACATATTTGTGCAGGATGAAGCATCTGTTCAATTGCTACGAAAAATTGGAATCGACACTGTGACGGTTGGGG
>CAMPKG010000308.1 GCA_946887085.1 uncultured Sphingobacteriales bacterium | reverse complement strand
AACTTAAATTTTAATAAATAAAAGAACAATTAAATAATGTTTACATTTTGAAGGTTCGAATCTCACATGTTGATAAATGAGCCTTAAAATCCGTTGATCATCCCCCACAACCTCACCACTTCCATCGCCTCCTTCACATCATGCACGCGGAGGATATTAGCGCCCTGCTGTAAGGCTACCATATGCAAGGCAGTAGTACCGTTCAGCGCATCTTCGGGTGAAACACCGAGGGTGCGGCAGACCATCGATTTGCGGGAGAGGCCGGCGAGTATGGGCTTGCCTATCATGTGGAAACTATGCAGGTCGTTGAGGAGGGCGAAATTGTGCTCTACGGTTTTACCGAACCCAAAGCCTGGGTCTATGATGATATCGGTGATACCCGCGGCGCTGCATTTGCTCACCATATCCAGCAGGTAGTTGCGCACCTCGGCCACAACGTTGCCGTACTGCGGGTTTTGCTGCATGGTCTTCGGTGTTCCCTGCATATGCATGGCTATGTACGGCACTTTCAGCTCTGTCACCATTGCCAGCATATTGCTGTCTATACTGCCGCTGCTCACATCGTTGATGATGGATACCCCGGCATCCACTGCTTGCTTTGCCGTTGTGGAATGATAGGTATCTATCGAAAGCCAGGCTTCGGGAAAGCGTTTCGTGATGGCTTCGATGGCCGGCAGTACGCGGTTGAGTTCTTCGGCTGGGTCAATGATATCCGCGCCGGGCTTGGTGGAGGCGCCGCCTACATCCAGCATGGTCGCGCCTTCGTTCAGCATTTTTTCGGCATTGCGCAGCAGGTCATCGGTACTGCTGTCGCGGCCTTTGTTATAAAAGCTGTCGGGCGTGGCATTGAGTATACCCATTACAATGGGCTTCGATATGTCGAGCAGCCGCCCTTTCGATCGCAGGGTGGTTTGTACGGGTAAAACTGTATTTTTGAAACTCATTGCCTTACAAAGAAAATGCAGGATAGCTTAAGCACCAACACTACAGCCGAAATGTCGCGTACCATCGATCAATACAGCAGCATCGTCACCCAATGCAAAGACCTCTACCTGAAGAAAGCCAAGGACTACGGCACATCGTGGCGGGTATTGCGCCCCATATCCATTGTCGACCAGGTATATATAAAGGCCTGGCGCATCCGCCAGATACAGGAAAAAGGCACACAAAAGATAGGCGACAGCATAGAAAGCGAATTCATAGGCATAGTGAACTACGGCATTATAGCCCTGATACAATCGTCGATACCGGAGGATGCAGAGACCGAGCTGAGCTATGAAGACGCCAAACGCTGGTACGAGACCAAGGCAAAAGAGATAGAAGACCTGATGCTGCAAAAGAACCACGACTATGGCGAGGCATGGAGGGATATGTCGCAACAGAGCTTTGTAGACCTGATACTGGTAAAGCTGCTGCGCATCAAACAGATACTGGCCAACGACGGCCAAACCATAGTATCGGAAGGCATCGATGCCAATTTCTGTGATATCGTCAACTACGGCATCTTCGCCCTTATCAAAATGCAGGAGTAAGCTTTTAACATTTCCCTGCAATCCATTTGCTATTTTTATTTGTCAATCTAAAGCACACAACAAACTAACGCTATATGAAATACTTCCTCTGGCTGCTCAGGATCGTAGTAGGTGTTTTATTCATTTTCTCGGGTCTTGTTAAAGCCAACGACCCGCTGGGGCTCAGCTACAAGATGGACGAGTTCTTCGAGGTATGGGGCATGGCCTGGGCTATGAAGTATTCGCTGGCACTGTCCATTACCATGATCGCTTTCGAGATAGTAGCAGGCGTGGCCGTGCTGCTGGGATATGCATACAGGGTGTTCTCATTTTTATTGTTGATGCTCATTCTCTTCTTTACCTTCCTGACGGCTTATGTGCTGTTCTCGGGCAAGATCAAGGAATGCGGCTGCTTTGGCGATTGCATCAAGATATCCAACGAAGAAACTTTCTGGAAAGATGTGGCTCTGCTGGTGATGATATTGATACTCTTCATCTTCCGCAATAGGGTAAAGCCGATATTCAGCGGCTATCCCAGTGTGGCTTTGCTCGTGCTCTCAGGCTTCTTTGCACTCGGCATTCAGTGGTGGGCGCTCGAGCACCTGCCTTTCTACGACTGCCTGCCATTTAAAGTAGGTGTGGACATCAACAAAGACAGCAAAACCCCGCCGGGCGCCATCCCCGACCAATACGAGTCGATCATGATCTATGAAAAAGACGGCATGCAGAAAGAGTTCACCATGGAGAACTATCCATGGCAGGACACTACCTGGAAATTCGTGGACAGGAAGGATAAACTGGTGAAAAAAGGCAATGCCGAACCTAAGATCAGGGATTTCATCATTACGGACACCGAGGGCAACGACCTGACGGAACAGATACTGAACACACCGGGCTATACCTTCCTATGGTTTGTAAAAGATCCTGAAGAGGCAAGGATGGATAATATCGACCGCGTGAAACAACTGGCAGTCGAGGCCAACAGCCAGAACGTAGCATTCTATGCGCTCATGTCGAGCGATAAAGAAACATCCGCAGCCTTCCAGAAGAAATGGGGCCTCGATGCCATCCACTTCCTGGTGCTTGACCGTACGGTGAGCAAAACCGCTATGCGCAGCAACCCTGGCCTGATGTTGTTGGAGCAAGGAGTGATCCGCGGCAAATGGAGTTTCCGCGACTACCCTGCATCGATAGCAGAAGCAAAAAAATAGCGAATGGTAAGATTCCTGGCACGGCGCATAAGGTACAGCATACTGGTGCTCCTTGGCGTGGTGACAGTGGTCTTCTTCCTGTTCAACGTACTGCCCGGTGACCCCGCGAGGCTCACCATGGGCCAGCGCAGCGATATAAGCACGCTGGAGAACGTGCGCAAAGAAATGCACCTCGACAAACCGCTGGTAACGCGCTATTTTTTGCACCTCAATGATATCTCCCCCATCGGTATACACAACCGCGACAGTTTGACGCGTGAAAAATACAGCTATATACCGCTGGTGCCAGTTTCCAAAGAGCAGACCATTGCGCTGAAGTGGCCTTTTCTTGGTCGCTCTTATCATACCAAACGCAACGTGGGCGAAGTACTGACCGAGGCCCTGCCGGGAACTATCATCCTGGCCCTGTCAGCTATGTTGCTGGCTACTATAGGCGGCATTTTGCTGGGCGTGCTGGCTGCATTGAAAAAAGGAACCTGGCTGGATACCTCAGCCATAGCAGCCAGTGTAGCTGGCATATCGATGCCCTCGTTCTTTGCGGGGCTGATCATTGCTTATGTGTTCGGCTACCTGCTGCATGGGGCTACAGGACTGAATATGACCGGCAGCCTTTGGGAATATGACGCCATTACGGGGGAATATCTTGCCGTTCAGAATCTCATTTTGCCTGCCATCGCCCTGGGCATCAGGCCGCTGGCGATCATTACCCAGCTTACGCGGGCCTCTTTGCTGGATGTATTGTCTCAGGACTATATCCGCACTGCTTACGCAAAAGGGCTGTCCACTTCCAAAGTAGTTTTCCGCCATGCATTGCCCAACGCGATGAACCCCGTCATCACTGCCATTTCCGGCTGGCTGGCCGAACTGCTCGCGGGGTCGTTCTTTATAGAATATATCTTCGGATGGAAAGGTGTGGGCAAGATAACCGTGGAAGCGCTGGACAAATTCGACTTTCCGTTGGTGATGGGATCGGTGCTGCTGACAGCCTTCATCTTCATTATCATCAACTTACTCACCGACATGCTCTATGGCTGGCTCGATCCGCGTGTACGGGTCGACTAGCATGTATACAAAGCATAATTAACCCCAATGTTACCAAATCATTAATTCTACTTTATTTCTTTTTTGGCAACAGGCAGCCCGATAATTTTGTGCGCGATTGTGAAAGGATATGGTATATCTCGTTATACATCTTCTTAAACAGCAAATAACGCATTAAATAATTATTAAGCTCTGAGTGGGCGCCGTCATGTAAAGCAAAGCTGGCTTAGTTTTGACGCTTCGCGAGGAGA
>CAMPKG010000307.1 GCA_946887085.1 uncultured Sphingobacteriales bacterium | reverse complement strand
TGCCTCAATTGTAGGGCTTGTTCCTACAGGTCTATAGCGCATCACCAGTTTGCTCTTGGCATCGATCACGGCAACCTGGTCGCAGGCCTGCATGGTCAGGTATATTTTTTGGCGGGTATCAGCGTCCGAAGCAAACGGTATCTCTCCTTTCTTACTGGGTGCGCCTGCTGCTATCCAGTCGCGGATCACATTGTACTCCTGTTTGCTTAGCGGCGGCATATCGCGCGGCATGCGAGGCTCAGCAACGACGCCCGCGCTCGAGTCGTTATTGATATAGTAAAGTAAGGGACTGAAATCTGTGCTATAAGGCACAACTGCAGCGCCATTAGTACCACCGGCAAACATGTTCTCCCAGCTATCGAGGCGAAGGCCACCGGCATTTTCGTAGCTGGCGGCATTATGGCAGCCGGAAGTTGCACATTTATTGATGACTATGCGGGCTACCTCCGGCGGATAGTTAGCGTCGCCGTCGGCCGGTATAGGGCCGGTATGTTTGCAGGAAACAATAGCAAAACACGCAAAGCTGAGGGTTATAAGCGTACGTTGTAACATTTATGTCGTCGTTATTTACTAAAATTACGTCAATAGCAGCAATTTTGGTACAAACACTTTAGAATAAACCATTTAGTATGCAGGAATATTGTGGGTACATATCATGTAAGGCCGGAATAGCGTTTTCATATAAAAGGGATTGTTTGGTATTTTAGGCGTTTCTGATGAAGTATTGCTGCATTTTCCTGGTCATGTTTATTTGTTCATTAAGGTCCTTCGGCCAGGTGGAGCCGGTGGATACTCCGGCTATCCAGGAGGTGCAGGTTTTTAGCGAGCATGTCGTCATCAGGAAGATCAACATCACCGGCAACAAACATACTAAGCGCAGTATCATCCTTCGCGAGATGAGCATAGGCGAAGGAAGTATTGTGAGCGCCGATTCCCTTTATGAGCTGACCGAGCTGAACAGGAAACGCCTGTGGAATCTCTCATTATTTACCGATGTTATAGTAACTTTTGAGCGCATCAGCGACAGCACGATCGACTGGAACATTAAACTCAAGGAGCAATGGTACATCATTCCCGAGCTGGCTTTTAAACTTGCGGACAGGAACTTCAACGTTTGGTGGACAGAACAGAACAGGGATATAAGACGCGCAAATATCGGAGTGAATGTAAAGCATCGCAATTTTCGGGGACATATGGAGCAGTTGAGCGGGACTTTCCAGGTGGGCTATACGCAGAAATACGGATTTGAGTATTTTAAGCCGTATATCGACAAACAGCAAAAACATGGCATCGGGGCTTCTTTTTTCTTTTCCAAGAATGAGGAAATGTTCTACACTACAGACAGCAATAAACTGCTGTTCATCCGTACTTCCGGCGATTACATCATCAGGCGTTTTGAAGCGGCCGGGGTTTATGTTTATCGTCCCGGTTATGCAAGCAAGCATTTGTTCGAGCTCCGCTACCGTGACTACAGTGTAGATGATACGGTGCGAAAGTTGAACCCGGACTATTTTGTTGGCGCGAGTACTGAAATGGACCTGTTCGAATTGACCTATAGATATGACCTGAACGAGGTAGACAACTGGAATTACCCGCTGGTGGGCAGGAAGGTTGTAGGTTATTTGATCTCAAGGGTTGGTGTTCGTGGTTTTCATTCGCAGGTGATGGCATCTCTGGAAGTGGGACAATTCAAAAAGCACGGCCGCAAATGGTATACAAGCAATATTGCACGTGCACGCCTGACCACACCTCAAAAACAGCCATACTCTTTCAGGTATGCTCTGGGAAACGAGCCCGACTACGTGCGCGGGTATGAATACTACGTTGTGGATGGATCGCAGTTTGGCATATTGAGAAATACATTGAAGTACGAACTGCTCAATACAACCATCAGGAACCTGCCTGTAAAATACCTGCCGGTACTTCCTATCCGCCTCTATCCTAAGGTGTTTGTAGATGCAGGGTACGTGGTCAATAAATTTCCAGGCAACAGTTTCCTGAACAACCGCTTGCTTTACTCTGCAGGTTTCGGCCTTGATATTGTTTCTGCATATGATTTTAAACTGAGGCTGGAGTATACCTGGAATCATTTGGGTGAAAAAGGTTTATTTTTGCACCTTAATACAGAATAGTTGCTCTGTTGCACCCTTCACCAAAAAATTTCCGGATCAATCTGATATTATGCTTGTAGCACTGTACAACCGTACATTTGAAGAACACGATATCCCGACCATACAGCGCATTTTAAGGATGCTGGAAAGTCACAAGCTTCAGATGGTTTTCTACAAGGAATTCTACGAGCGAATTGCGCCGCATATGGAGTTTACATCCACGCCCCAATTGTTTACCGGTAAACTAGATCTGCCACGGAATGTTGACATGCTGTTCAGTTTAGGTGGCGATGGAACTTTACTGGACACAGTTTCGTACGTAGGCAATTCCAACATACCTATTATCGGTATCAACCTCGGCCGTCTTGGCTTCCTGGCGGCTATACCAGAAGAAGAAGTAGAAGCCGCAATACTATCGCTGGTCAGAGGTTCATACACCATCGAAAAGAGGACGCTGATACACCTGGATTCAAGCGTTCCCCTGTTTGACGGCTCACCATTTGCGCTCAATGAATTTACCCTTCATCGCAAGGATTCTTCTTCAATGATCAAAATACATACGTACCTGAATGGTGAATTCCTGAACACTTATTGGGCAGATGGTTTGATAGTGGCGACCCCAACAGGTTCCACAGGTTATTCTTTAAGTTGCGGTGGGCCGGTCGTTTTTCCGCAAACTTCGAGTTTTGTAATTACCCCCGTGGCGCCTCACAATCTTAACACCCGCTCGATAGTGGTGCCTGATGATAACGTGATCTCTTTTGAAGTAGAGGGACGTACAGAGCAGTTTCTGTGTACGCTTGATTCCCGTACTGAAACGATAACAAGTTCTGTGCAACTTGCCGTTAAAAAAGAGAACTTTACCATTTCACTGGTTCGCCCTGACGAACATAATTTTCTCAAGACCATCAGGCAGAAACTGTACTGGGGTATCGACAGGCGCAACTAAGCAATAAAAACTTACATTTGTAGTTATAGCTGTTGACTCTATGAGTAAACTCGTATTTGTTTTGTCTTTCATCGTTGTGCTGTCGTACACAGCGTCGGCGCAGACTTTTTACCAGAACAAAGAGTATGGCGTTTCTGCGGGAGCTTCGCATTATTTCGGTGATCTGAATGATCATTATGGCTTTCGTGGAGTAATGCCGGCTGTTGGAGCGTTTACACGTATACACATCAACCCGTTTATTGCGGCACGTTTCTCTGCAAACGTTACCCGTGTTGGCTACGACGATAAATATTCAACGAATTTTTATAATCAAAAACGTAATCTGAACTTTAAGAGTAATATTGTTGAAGTAGCGGCACAGGCGGAGTTTAATTTTTTCAGGTTCTTTACCGGCGAATTAAATAGCAGGTTCACGCCTTATCTGACAGGGGGTATCGGCGCATTCTACTACGACCCCTACACTACTTACCAGGGAACAAAATATTACCTCCGCCCGCTGGGCACTGAGGGTCAGAATGTTGGGTATGGAGACAGGCGTTACAGCAAACTTGGCGTATGCTTCCCCGTAGGCGCCGGTATTAAATATTGGTTGAGTCCGGGCTTGAACCTTGGTTTTGAATTAGCTAACAGGTTCACAATGACAGATTATATTGACGACGTGAGCAATACTTATGTAGGCGCGAACAAATTTTCCTCAGACCCGCAGAATCCCAATCCCGCATCTATCCTGCAGGATCGGTCGGTAGAGATCAGTAATGACCCGCTTGGCCGTGAGGGGAAACAAAGAGGAAACAACTCAACCAAGGATCAGTATATGTTGTTCCAGATCAACCTGTCCTTCCAGTTGAAAACGTACAAATGCCCCGCCTACCTGCGTGAATGGCAGTTTATGTAGTTTAAAAGTTGACCATCACGTTCACCCAATCGCCATCAAATGTCGCATTGTACTTTTTGTAGAAAT
>CAMPKG010000306.1 GCA_946887085.1 uncultured Sphingobacteriales bacterium | reverse complement strand
GTGCAAGGTCAAGGTCCGAGAACTGTTGTTTTCCTTTCACAACAGTTTCGGCATATTTCTGGATGTTGAAACTGAGCTTGCGCTTGTGCTCAAGATCGGCAGCCTTTACCTTGCTCTTGGCAAGAAATACGGAGATCTGGTCGCTCATATGCCGTCAAAAGTAAACAGTATTGATTAAAACGCGAAAGCATGGTCATTGTTGCTCTGGGTGATGAAGCCTATATTTAAAGTGGAAAACGACTGCATCTTTGAAAAACAAGTTGTCTCTTACTGCATGTTTATTGGTAGGCCTTGTGCTGGCTCTGCACAGGCTTGCATATCCATCAGGTGACGCGAAACTAAAAGTGACCACCTGGGACGCGCTGGGTTATTATTTCTACCTGCCCGCCCTGTTTATTTACAACGATATAAGCGAGCTCAGGTGGTTCCCGGAGATCGACCGGAAATATGCTGTATCCGGCGGCACACTCTACCAGGCAAACCGGCAGGAGGATGGCGCCGGTAAATATGTGGGTAAATACCTTGGAGGAGTAGCCATCATGCAATTGCCCGTTTTTGCAGCGGGCCATTTCATAGCCAAAGCAACAGGCTATCCCGCAGATGGGTTTTCCGCGCCCTATCAATATGCCATAGCCTGGGGCGCGCTGCTGTATTGTTTCCTGGCATTGCTGTTGTTGAGGAGCGTGTTGCTCCTGTATTTCAGCGATGGCACGACGGCGCTTACGATAATATTACTCTGTCTTGCCTCCAATTTCATCCAGTATGCTGCTATAGATGGCGGGATGAGCCACGCATACATCTTTGCGCTTTACGCATTGATATTATGGCTCACCATAAAATGGCATAAACATCCCGCAAAGATCACTGCAGCAGCGATCGGGTATACAATAGGATTGGCAACCATATCCCGACCTACCGAATTGATCATGTTCCTGATACCGCTTTTATGGGCAACCCATACAAAAGAGGGTGCCGCACGGAAATGGGAAATGGTCAGGAGCCACCGGGCGCATGTCGTGATTGCATTTGTATTCGGCGCTTTGGGTATTTTGCCACAGCTGATCTACTGGAAATCCGTGACCGGGCATTTCATTTACGATGTGAGCAGCAGCTGGCGGTTTCTGACGCCTTTTTTCAGGGTGTTGATCGGCTGGGAAAAAGGATGGTTTATTTATACTCCTGTAACCATTTTGTTTGTCGCAGGCCTTTTCTTCATGAAGAAATATGATTTTCGAAAATCCGTGCTTTGGTTTTGTATTCTGAATATTTACATCATCATTTCCTGGGCCGACTGGAAATACGGTGGCAGTTATTCGACACGGGCGCTGGTACAAAGCTACCCCGTGTTTGCTCTGCCCTTTGCTGCCTTGCTCGAACGAATAAAGCAATATAAATGGCGTCCTTTAGTTTATTTAGTGGCGATTTACCTGATCGGCGTGAACATCTTCCAGGTCTGGCAATATAATAAGGGGATCATCGGGGATATGACGTATCGCTCGTATAAAGCAGTATATCTCGACTTTACAAGTTTTGTCAAGTAACTTTGCAGCCATGTTCTCAAAGGAAAAAGTTTTTCAACAGGCATTTGAAACCATAGATATGGAATCCCGTTCGGTTGAAAAACTAAAAGAATATATCAATGAAGGCTTTGCCAAAGCAGTAGAAACCATTCATGCCTCAAAAGGGAGGGTCATTATTACCGGTATCGGTAAAAGTGCTGTTATCGCCCAGAAGATCGTGGCCACATTCAATTCAACCGGCACACCGGCAATATTCATGCATGCTGCGGATGCTATCCATGGCGATCTCGGCATGATACAACCCGATGACACGGTCATCATCATTTCGAAGAGCGGGGAGAGTCCTGAAATTAAAGTGCTTATTCCTTTCATCAAAAATTTTGGGAATCCTGTTATTGCCATTTGTGGAAATGAAGGTTCATACCTCGCCAGCCATGCCGATTGCTTTGTGAACAGTACCGTGGAAAAAGAGGCATGTCCGAATAACCTGGCGCCCACCACAAGTACCACCGCCCAGATGGTGATGGGCGATGCGCTGGCAGTTTGCCTGCTCAGCCTCAAAGGATTTTCCGCACAGGATTTTGCACGCTTTCACCCGGGAGGTGCGCTGGGCAAAAGGCTGTACCTGCGGGTATCCGACCTCAGCAAAACGAATCAGCGACCCGAAGTAAAAACTACAAGCAGCATCAAAGAAGCCATCTATGAGATATCGTCGAAGCGGCTGGGCGCGGTTGTCGTTACTGGTGAGGACGAGAGCATTGCAGGCATCATCACAGATGGCGACATCCGTCGCATGCTGGAAAAGAATGAGAGCCCGGCCGATCTGAAGGCTGCTGATATACTGACTCCCGGACCTAAGACTATAGAAGAAGGCGAACTTGCAGTTGCCGCGCTTGAAATGATGCGCGAGCACGATATCACGCAGCTCGTGGTTACCTCAGGTGGAAAATACTCAGGCATGCTGCACCTGCACGACCTGGTGCGTGAAGGGCTTATTTAGAAACCTGCACCTATGCCTATCTCAACAAGTTCCGCTTGTGTAAGATGGGTTTTAAGCAATACAGACGCGAATAGTTCTTTGAGAATACCTTTTTCCGACTGATACGCATATACATTGGCCCCTAGTTTTTGATAATATGGATCCTGTGCGAGCGTTGCTTGTTTGAAATAGATACCCACCTGGAACATCAGCCCCACCCTGCCGTACAAAAACTCGTTGCCAAAGAAAAAACTGCCCTTCCATGAATTTGCTTTTTCCTTACCAACGTTCACTTCATTATTCCGTTGAAAGGCATATACATGTTCATGATAAGAATAGTCCACCCCCGCAAAAGCTTTGTTCTTACTCAGGTAGCGTTTGCTGGCATAAGCTGATACGAGATATACGGGATATAAAGGGCCATCAGCAGCACTCAGCTCTGTGCCGGAAATCCCGAAGCGGATTTGCCCGAGCCAACGGTTCTTTAAAGGCTGCAGGTCTGATATTACTTTTTCGGGGCGCGATGATACAGGAAAATACCTTGCTCCAATGTGAGCGCCGTACATATTGATGCCCAGGTTTGGCTGGCGAAAGGCCGCGTTGGACATATGCGAGAAGTTGAGCCCCGCCTGCACATCCCAATGTTCATTGATGCGGTAGCGCAGGTTGGTAGCGAAATAGGAGTAATTGTTGAAATGGCTGCCTATGGCGGTATTGAGTGTATCCCAGGTTGGATGGCGTTCAAATTTTCTTGTGGCATAGCCCAGGCCGAATGCAGCCTTAAATGTCCACTCAAAATACTTTCCTTTTACCACTGGGATCTCCAGGTTTGGGTATATTGCCAGGCATTTACCGTAAATGGAATCGATACCATAATTAGTATAGGAAAAGGCGAACCCTAGCAAAGGAAAATTTCTGCGCTGGTGCCAGGGCTTTTTGCCATGGGTCTGATGTATGTAGTTTACTTCAAAAGAAGTGGAATGATCCGGGACCTCGGCCCTGAACTTTTCGGTATGCTTGAAAACTTTGCCAGCCGTGAAATTGGTCTCAATGCCTGAGCCGACAAGTTTTTCGGCTGTCTGGGCCGATGTGCCGGGGCTTAGCATGTATAAAAGGGTCAATAGCAGTATTGTCCGCTTCATGATTTCAGTTATGCTTGTCTCTGCGACAAATATAGTTTTACCTGCTGCAATCATGTAACTTTGCCCTGTCATTTTTTAAAATGCGCCGTTTAGCTACCATACTGTTCCGCTCCTTTCTGCAAGGCCTGCTGATTCTTAGCCCCATCGTTATCACCGCCTATGTTATTTATGCGGTATTCGATAAGGTAGATACGTTGGTGCCAATAAAAGTGCCACGGGGTTTAGGATTTGTGATGGTAGTGGGGTTGGTGACCTTTATCGGCTACATGGGTACCCGCTTTTTCCTTGGGCGCATGCTCTTCGATGCATTTGACCATTTGCTGCAGCATATACCGGGAATAAAGTATATCTACTCGGCCATCAACTACGTAAGGGGTTCTTTTGTTGGCGATAAATAAC
>CAMPKG010000305.1 GCA_946887085.1 uncultured Sphingobacteriales bacterium | reverse complement strand
GTGTCATGTATCACTTTTTCGTTTGTCAGCGCGTCTATGGCCAACGAAATGGTAGCCAGCGGGGTCTTCAGCTCGTGCGTCATATTATTGATGAAGTCCGACTTAATTTCTGAGAGTTTTTTCTGGGTGAACATGGTACGCACCGTAAGCGCAAACGCCGATGTGATGATACCCGTGAACAAGATAGAAGCAGCGATCATCCATCCCATTTTGCGCAGGATGTAGTTTCGGTCTTCGTATATATATAGGTGCAGTGTCTCCACGAAGTTGGCTTTTTCAATGGTCAGCGGCACGTTCATGGTCGATTTATAATAGTCCGGCCTAAAGCCTTTTGAAGACACAATAGGGGTTTGGAATATATTGGTGATGCTGTACTCGAACGATTCCTTGATATTATTCCTCGACAGTGCGCTCTGCACTTTCTGATGCACCTCGCGCGGGTCCATTATCTGCGTGGTGAAGTTCTGAAGTATATAGTTGCGGGATTCTTCATTGTACCAACCAATATTGCCGGTATAGTGCATATAAAGGTCGTGCAGTTCCTTGCGTATCTCGTTGGTAGCGTGGTTCAGGTCCTGCTCGTGCTGGTTTTGCCTCAGCGAGATGGCATTATTGATCCACGACATCTGGATGAAAATGATACCGACAACGGACAGGGTAATTAGGACTACAATGAGCGGAAAGATTTTCTTCATGCAATGACAAATTTACGCAGGCTTTTATGCTCTGGCTCCATCCTTAACCGGTTTCGCACCAATTTTAACTAATATTTTCCTAATGTCTCAATAAGAAGCATGCCGGGGTAATAATCAGCCTCAATTTTTTATCGCTGAAACTTTTGTAACATCAGGATATTGTTTAGTTTTAGGTGTTTAATTTACAATGTCTATGAAATATTTTTTACCGGTCCTGTCCTTATTGTTACTGGCTATCGCAGCCTGTGAAAAGGTGACTGTACCCCAGTCTATGGAAGAAAAACTGCGGGGAAAATGGCAAATAGAACTGGATTCGAACGGGAAAGGCTTTTTAAGGGAATACAGGTATCCGAAAGCTGCTAATGATACAACCACAATATATGTGGATACACTTATAACACCGGTGACCGTGGAGATGGCGAACTTTTTTGTTCCGATAGGCAAAAATCCTGACGGCAGCCCTAAGTTCAGTGATACAGTGTACAATAAACATCTTTACCCATGGTGTAAGCTGGACGACAGGCTGGAATTCAGGGACGGTAATAAAGGTGCGCTGCTGACAGGTGCTGAAAAATGCCCCAACGGCGAGGTTACCGAAACTGCCATCCAATGGGGGCTTCAGGACAACTATACCCGCATGTACATTTATAATGCAGGTGAGCTGTTTCTCGGCAACGATAACATTGTAGCAGATATCAAGGAATTTGCTGATAACAAGCTGGTGTTGCGCTATATGGAGATCAACAATACATCTGCCATCCCACGCCAGGATACCGTATTCTGTACAGTTACACTGAACAAAAAATAAACCGGGAACGATTTACAGAAACCACCGGTATACGCCGGTGGTTTTTTATTTGATAATCTACAGGCTGCAATTCGTACTTTTGCACCGTTTCAAAGAAGCTTTAGTTTATGATCCATATTACTTTACCTGATGGCGCAGTGCGCGAGTATCAGGAAGGTGTTTCTGCCCTGGATGTCGCCAGGTCAATAAGTGAAGGCCTGGCGCGCAAAGTGCTTGCTGCCGAGGTGAATGGTGAGGTGAGGGATGCCACGCGGCCTATCACATCGGACGCCAGCCTCAAGCTGCTCACGTGGGACGATAAAGGTGCGAAATCTACCTTCTGGCACTCTTCTGCCCACCTGATGGCCGAGGCGCTGGAAGCTATTTTCCCGGGCACAAAATTCGGTATCGGGCCGGCTATCGAGAATGGATTTTACTATGATATCGACCTGGACGACCGTACCATCAGCGATGAAGACCTGAAGAAGCTGGAAGACAAGATGAAAGAGCTGGCGAAGGCGAACAATGCCTACCAGCGCCAGGAAGTGGCCAAGGACAAAGCCCTCGCTTATTTCACCGAAAAAGACGACCAATATAAGATAGAGCTGCTGCAAGACCTGAAGGATGGTGAGATCACCTTCTACTCGCAGGGCAATTTTACTGATCTCTGCCGCGGACCTCATATTCCGCACACTGGTTTTATCAAGGCCGTAAAGCTGACCAATATAGCCGGCGCTTACTGGCGTGGTAATGAGAAAAATAAAATGCTTACCCGCATATACGGCATCACCTTCCCTGCGCAGAAAGAGCTGGACGAATACCTGGCTTTGCTGGAAGAGGCGAAGAAGCGCGACCACCGTAAGCTGGGTAAAGAGCTGGAGTTGTTCACTTTCTCAGAGAAAGTGGGTAGCGGCCTGCCTTTGTGGCTGCCGAAGGGCGCCATGCTGCGCGAGCGCCTGCAGCAGTTCCTGCAAAAAGCACAGATGGACAGCGGCTACCTGCCTGTAGTGACCCCGCATATAGGCAGCAAACAGCTGTATGTAACCTCAGGACACTGGGAGAAGTACGGCAAGGATAGCTTCCGGCCGATAACCACCCCCCAGGAAGGTGAGGAGTTCATGCTGAAGCCGATGAACTGCCCGCACCATTGCGAGATATATAAATCATCGCCGCGCTCGTATAAAGACCTGCCGTTGCGCCTTGCTGAGTTTGGTACCGTTTACCGTTACGAGCAATCGGGCGAGCTGCACGGCCTTACCCGTGTGCGTGGATTTACCCAGGACGATGCCCACCTGTTCTGCCGCCCCGAACAGGTGAAAGAAGAATTCAAGAAAGTGATAGACCTGGTGATGTACGTATTTACATCGCTTGATTTTGCCAACTTCACTGCACAGGTATCGCTGCGGGATAAAGAAGACAGGAGCAAGTATATAGGCAGCGAGGAGAACTGGACAATAGCCGAAAACTCTATTATGGAGGCGGCAGCCGAAAAAGGCCTGAAGACAATAGTAGAATACGGCGAGGCAGCCTTCTATGGGCCTAAGCTGGACTTTATGGTGAAAGATGCCCTGGGCCGCAGCTGGCAGCTGGGTACTATACAGGTCGACTATAACCTGCCTGAGCGTTTTGAGCTGGAGTATGTAGATTCGGATAACACGCGCAAACGCCCGGTAATGATACATCGTGCGCCTTTCGGTTCTATGGAGCGTTTTATTGCAGTGCTGATAGAACACTGTGCAGGTAATCTTCCTTTCTGGCTGGCTCCGGTACAGGTGAAAGTGCTGCCTATCAGTGATAAATTCGGTGACTATGCAGAAGAAGTGGTACGCGCCCTGAAAGCTGCTGACCTGCGTGCCGAGGTGGATGACCGCAATGAGAAAATTGGCAAAAAGATACGTGATACGGAGATGATGAAAGTGCCGTACATGCTGGTAATAGGTGAAAAAGAAATGAACGACCGAAAAGTGGCTGTACGCAAGCATGGCGAAGGCGATAAAGGAACTGCAGACCTTGACGCATTTGTTGCCGAAATGAAAGAACTTGTCAAAAGCCAGACCAGCGGTAAAAAGCCGGTTTCAGTGGCATAAACTTTTTATATAACAGGCATAAAGATTTGTAAATACAAATACGTTATTTTTGCCTTCATTTTTAAAAACCATTAATGCAGAAAAGACCAAAAGGGAAACCATACTTTAAACCAAGAGTACCGCAAAACGAACATCGTTTAAACCGCGAAATAACAGTACCTGAAGTGCGCCTTGTGGGCGAAGGCATAGAGCCGGGTGTTTATCCTATAGCTGAGGCGTTGCGCCTCGCCGAGCAACAGGAAGTAGACCTGGTAGAAATATCTCCTAATGCAGTTCCACCCGTTTGCCGTCTTATCGACTATAAAAAATTCCTTTACGAGAAAAAGAAGAAGGAAAAAGAACAAAAGGCAAAATCAAAACAATCGGAAGTAAAGGAAATACGCTTTACGCCTAATACCGACGATCACGATTTTGACTTCAAAGCAAAGCATGCTGAAAAATTCCTGCAGGATGGCAACAAAGTAAAATGCTATGTGC
>CAMPKG010000304.1 GCA_946887085.1 uncultured Sphingobacteriales bacterium | reverse complement strand
ACCCGTAAAAACAGGCTTCCGTTTTTCAAGAAAGGAGATAACACCTTCTTTATGGTCCGAGCTTTTGCCTGCCTGCACCTGCATTTCCTTTTCCATTTCCAGTTGTTGTTCCAGATCGTTGTTGAATGATTGGTTAAGCAATCGTTTTGTAAGACCGAGGCCAACGGTTGGCATTTGTGCAAGCGTTAGAGCGATCTGTTTTGAATCGCTCTCGAAAGACTCGTCGGCAATGCTTTTGTAGATCATACCAATTGCCGCTGCTTCATCACCCGTTACTTTATCACCAAGCATCATGAGCGCCGCCGCCTTTTGCATTCCTACCAGTCGTGGAAGGAAATAGGTGCCTGCACTGTCAGGGATCAGCCCTATTTTGCTGAACGCCTGGATAAAGCCGGCGCTTTTTGCTGCTACCACCACATCGCAGGCCAATGCTAGATTAGCCCCGGCGCCCGCGGCTACACCGTTCACCGCCGCAACAATTGGCTTTTCGATATTACGTAGCCTCCGGATGATAGGGTTGTAATGCTCGCGTACAATGGTTTCCAACGCCGGGCCTTCGGGGTTTATGGCTTCGGCAAGATCTTGCCCGGCACAGAAAGCTTTGCCAGCCCCGGTAATGTATATACTGCGGATATTATCATTGCTTTCGCAATCGTCCAGAACCTTTTGCAATGCTAAAGCCATATCTCGGTTGAAGCTGTTGAATTTTTCAGGTCGGTTGAGCGTGATGAACGCAACACCTTGGGAAGCATGGTAGAGAATTGTATCCATGTCACAAAAATAGCAGATAATAGGCTTTCAAATATTTTCAGGGATAAATAAGGTGCTGTATCTTCAAACTCAATTTATTCGGCAGGATGTTAGTAAAGACTTTTGGAAGCGCGGTTTATGGTGTTGATGCTATTACGATCACCATTGAAGTGGACACGCCAGGCGGCCAGATGGCATATGTCATTGTAGGCCTGCCGGACAATGCGGTAAAGGAGAGTATAGAACGTATTATATCAGCCATAAAAAATGTTGGCTATGAGCGTCCACGCGCCAAAATAGTGGTGAACATGGCTCCTGCGGATATCAAAAAAGTGGGCGCAGCATATGACCTGCCTATTGCGATTGGCTGGTTGGCAGCAACAGGCCAACTGCCTTCGGAAGAACTGGGCCAGTATATTATGATGGGAGAGTTATCGCTGGATGGGTCGTTGCAGCCAGTAAAGGGAGCACTGCCGATCGCGATACAGGCTCGCAAGGAACAATTCAAAGGATTGATCTTGCCGAAAGTAAATGCCAGGGAAGCGGCGCTGGTTAACAACCTTGAAGTTTATGGGGTTGATCATATTTCAGAGGTGATCGGGTTCTTTAACAAGACCGCGAAACTGGACCCCGTCACCGTAAATACGCGAGAAGAATTTTTCGATGCCCAGAATTATTTTGAGTTCGACTTCAACGATGTTAAGGGACAGGAAAATGTAAAACGAGCTCTTGAAATAGCGGCAGCCGGGGGTCATAATGCAATCCTCATCGGCCCGCCGGGTGCGGGAAAAACTATGCTTGCGAAAAGATTGCCAACCATCTTGCCCCCGCTTACATTACACGAGGCGCTTGAAACAACCAAGATACATTCGGTAGCGGGCAAGCTGCCTTCAAATACCTCACTCGTGGCGCAAAGACCCTTCCGGTCGCCCCACCACACGATAAGTGATGTAGCGCTGGTTGGCGGTGGAGGCATGCCGCAACCTGGTGAAATATCACTGGCGCATAATGGTGTATTGTTCCTGGATGAATTGCCGGAGTTCAAGCGTACTGTGCTGGAGGTAATGCGCCAGCCCATGGAAGAAAGAAGGGTTTGCATATCGCGTGCAAAAGTCAGCATCGACTTTCCTGCCAGCTTTATGTTGATCGCTTCTATGAATCCCTGTCCTTGCGGATACTTCAATCATCCGGAGAAGGAATGCACCTGCGCCCCGCCAATGGTACAACGTTACCTCAACAAGGTGTCGGGCCCGCTGCTTGACAGAATAGACCTGCATGTGGAAGTAACTCCGGTTTCTTTCAATGAGTTGTCATCGAAGCAAACTTCCGAACCTAGCGCTGATATCAGAAACAGGGTCATAAAAGCTCGTGAGCGGCAAGCGGAACGCTTCACAGACCAGCAAGGGGTGTACTGCAACGCACAAATGAGCAGCAAACAGCTCAAAGAGATATGTACCATAAGTAGTGTTGGGCAAACATTGCTGAAGACAGCCATGGAGCGCCTGAACTTGTCTGCGCGCGCGTATGACCGTATACTCAAGGTGTCGAGAACCATTGCAGATCTTGCCGATAGCGATGAGATCAAACCCGAACATCTTGCAGAAGCTATTCAATATAGAAGTCTCGATCGCGAAGGATGGGCAGGATAATATTTACCCAATGAATTCCCGGACACTAATCACATTGGTTATATTGTTATGCCTGGGCATCGCTCCGGTATTCGGTCATCTTGACGAGCAACCATTGCAGCTTTGGGATGAAGCAAGGCTTGCTGTCAATGCTCTTGAAATGACACTTAGCGGCAACTGGCTGGTCGTAACCTTTGATAATGTCGCAGATCATTATAACACAAAGCCGCCGTTCTGCATCTGGCTAATGTCGCTGAGCTATAAGGTTTTTGGTGTAAATGTGTTAGCTGTCAGGATGCCCTCGGCGATATTCGGCTTAGCGACGGCCGTTCTGCTATTCTGGTTTTTTGCCAGAAAGAACAAAGTATGGGCGGGGCTTTACAGCGCGGTCATTTTATTGACGAGTACCGGATTCGTTGCCCTGCACGGGACACGCACAGGAGATTATGACAGTGTGCTATGTTTTTTTACTACAATGAACGTGCTTCTGTATTTTATGTATATGGAAGAGGGCCGTCCGAAACTCTTGATGTTTTCTCTTACAGCGCTTACCCTCGGCGTTTTAACCAAGGGAATTGTGGCGCTGATATTTGTCCCGGCCCTAATCCTGCTAACTGTATATAAAAAGAAGTTGTTAGCAACATTTAAGACGAAAGAGTTTTACTATAGTGTGGCCTTTTTTTTGGTATTTGGAATCGGATATTACTTGTTGAGAGAACAGTATGATCCGGGATACGTTCACGCGGTGAAAAATAATGAACTTAGTGGGCGATTTTTGGAAACACTCGAAGGCCATCGATTTGACAAGCGGTTTTATTACGAAGGGTTATATAAAGGGTTTAGCCCCTGGATATATTTTTTACCTCCCGGACTCTTAATAACAATAGGAGGTAAAGAAAAATGGACGAGAGATTTTACTCTCTATCTGGCGACGGCATGTTTGATCTTTTTTGCAGTGATAACCTTAGCGGAAACAAAACTACCATGGTATAGCCTACCCATATACCCGCTAATGTCTATGATAGTAGGAGCTGCCTTTTACGACATTGTGCAGGGATTAAATATTTTGCCGGTGTCCAGAAGTAAATTCGTTATTAATGGAATGCCGTTGGTATTCTTCCTGTTTGTTTTTTTCCGTCCATACTACACCATATTGAAAAAGTCACTGGAGGAAGGATTTGGGGATTTTATGATCGAGGACAAGGACATTTCAGCATACCTGGATGATGGATTGATGGACCGAAAAAATATAAATGGGCAAATGGTTTGCTGGAATGAATACAAAGGGAATGTTACCTGGTATCTAAAAGCCCTGGCATTAGAAGGAAAAAATGTAAAACGGATCGACACCGCTCACATACGGCCCGGGCAGATAATAATTACATTTCAACCTGATGTGAAAGAATTCATCAGCAGCCACTATAATGTTAGTGTAAAGGAAAATTACCGGCAGAGCATTACAGTTTTTCATATTTTACAATAGCTAATGATGATCGTTTCCGGCAAAAAAATACAAGAATGAATATCAAACCGATCACCGGGCTGATCATTATTATTATTGCACTTATTATTCCTGTATTTGGACATCTCGATTCATTGCCATTTTTTGAATGGGATGAGTCTAGTCTGGCAATCAGCGCATTCGATTTACTGAGTTGACGCACTAATCCGT
>CAMPKG010000303.1 GCA_946887085.1 uncultured Sphingobacteriales bacterium | reverse complement strand
ACATCGCAGGCGACCAGAATGTAAACGGAACGTTTGAGGCACGCATCATAGATAAGCTGGGCAAGATGGTACTGACTACCGAAATAGAACTTTCAGCTAAAAAAGCAGCTTCGATAAACGTCAGTCACCTGGCGCCAGGTATCTACAACCTGTTGCTGATAGACAAAAAAGGCAATGTAGCTGCCAACAGCAATTTCAACAGACAGTAAGTATTCATCCGATACAAGGAAGCCCCCGCTGTGGCGGGGGCTTCCTGTTTTTTGACAACTTGAATAAAATGCAGTATACTTGAATTTCCTGTTAATATCCCGGTAAAGTTCGAATAGATGAAAGCAACCTATTTTGCAGCCTGTGTTTTTTTATTTTCTTTATTTGACGCTCAGGCAAATTCCCAGATTTTACCGGCCGAAAACGACACTTTGAATTATAGGTTAATAGGATTTTCGGTTCCTTCCACGACGAAAGCCATATCTTACAAATTAGAGATCGCCTTGGGCCGGATCAATAACCAGCACGATTTTGAGAAAAACATCATCTATACTGCTACTGAAAAAGACAACAGGATAATAGCCGTCGTTCCTGAATTTGGCAAAGAATATACCTGGCAGATATCCAGCCGCAAAAGAAACGGCAAAGTGAAAGGCAAAAGCCCACTCTATCACTTCTATACTGGGGCTGATGTACATGTAGATACAAGCAAATACCGGGTAAAGGTTCTTACCAACAATATAAAGGACAAAAAGCTGTTTGTATTCATAGACTATCTCGGTGCTCTTTACGACCTGGACGGACGACCGCTGTGGTATCTTCCACGTACCGTTGATTCACTCCCATTTGAGACCGTCCGCGACTTGAAACTAACCCCGCAAGGCACGCTTACATTTTTGCAAAATGCCGGAAATATTAATGCTTACGAGGTCGATTACGACGGCAGTGTTTTATGGAAGGCTCCCAACGATGGAAGAATAAGCAATGATACCAGCGAATTTTATCATCATGAATTCACCAGGCTGGCAAACGGCCATTATCTTATAGCAGGGAGGGAAGACTTTTCAATCGAAATACAAAATGACAATAAAAAAAATAGTTCTGGCAGAAAGAATGAAAGGCTCATTTTTGAAAAAAATGGCAAATTCTACAGACAGGCAACCTTTCCTACCCTGATCGAATATGATTCGGCAGGGCACATTGCCTGGAGTTGGAAATTTTCAAACTACTTTACCAGGAATGGCTTAATGCTGCCCCTCGATAGCATCGACGAACAGTACCATAGTTCGCATCTAAACAGTTTTGAGTTCGACGAGACAAACAAAGTGATCTATTTAAGCCTCCGAAATCTCAACAGCATATGGAAGATAAGCTACCCTGGCGGCGAAGTAATTGCCAAATATGACGCGCCGAAAGTATCAGGAGACATACTCTATCGGGCCCAACACAGTGTCCGCCTCAGTGGTGATGGAACCCTGCTAATGTACAACAATAATAGCGAACGTCATAACAGAAACGAAACAGGTTCATCTTTCGTAACGATTATCAAAGAACCCGTCACAGCCAATATGCCTTACCTTATATGGACATTTCCCTGTGATATCGATACCTTGGCGCGACACCAGACAGCCACAGGCGGCAGCGTGGCGGAGTTGACAGACCGTTCGATTTTGGTTTCCATGGGCAGTGCAAACAGGCATTTCATTGTGAACCGTGAAAAGGAGGTTTTATGGAACGCTATTACCGAAATGAACAATGGAGCTGGCCAGTGGGTCCCGTTTGGTTCATACCGAAATGCGCCAGTAGAAGGCGTCGACCAAATCGAACGCATGATTTTTCGTACAAAATAGTTCAATAGGGACGATATGCTGAAGCGTCTATTATTTTCCTTACAGGTAAGTTTTTTTTCTGTGCCCTCTTTTGCACAAATGCAGCCGTTAAATGGCGATACACTGAACTACAGACTGATCGGTTTTTCTGCTCCGCATGCAAAGGAAGAGGTTACGTATGTTTTTGAGATCGCTGAAGGTTATATCAGCACTGAGCGAGATTTTAAAAAAGCGAATCCGATCAAAAAAACCAGTGATTCAAACAGGATCATTTTTACAGTTCCGTCGTTCGGAAAAGACTATACGTGGCGCGTATCATTGTTAAATGGCCGGAAAAAGAAACGCTGCTTAGTACCGCTTTCTCATTTTTATGTGGGCACGACCAGATCAGTTGACACCACACGCTATCGCAACCACGTGGTCACTCCCGCAACCATACACAAAGATCTGCTTGTTTTTGTGGATCATCAGAAGGCGTTGCTTGACATGGAAGGAAAACCTGTCTGGTATTTGCCGATCATGCCGGGTGTAGCAGATTCAACAACAAGCATCCGCGATCTGAAACCTACAGGGAGGGGAACATTTACTTTTCTGGCAGATTACAACGGGTATGAAATAGACTATGATGGTAACGTTTTATGGCAAACGCCTAATACCGGCATGGTGAGCCGCGACACATCTGAACATTATCATCATGAATTCACCCGGCTATCTACCGGCAACTATATGATTGCCGGGAACGAAAATATAGAGCGACAAATACCCGGAACACCGGATTCTAATATCTACAAGTTTGAAGCTTGGGTAAGAAAAGATAAAGAAGGCAACTACTGGAAAAAAATAGAATGCGGTACGTTGATAGAATATGACAGCTCAGGCAACGTAGTGTGGAGTTGGCGATCGTCGGATGTTTTCACTGATGAAGATCTCTTTACCAATAAAACACCCAACGGAGCGGTCTTTACATCAACACACCAGAATGGCTTTCACTTTGATGAAAAAAACAAAGTTATCTATGTCAGTTTCCGTGATATCAGCCGGGTGATGAAAATAGAATATCCCTCGGGCAAGTTGCTACGTAGTTATGGCAATGAAGGCGGAACAGACACAACCACCCTTTTCCGCGCACAGCATAGCTGTTTTATTAATTCACAAGGCAATCTCTGCCTGTTCGACAATCACGTCCCTGCGATGAGAGACCGTGGTCAGAAAGGGCTGACGTCATATGTCAAAATATTTCGAGAACCTGCTGGCAATAGCGGGCCCCTTACTACCATCTGGGAGTTTCCCTGCAATTTCGATGCTCATACCGGTTCGCTGGCCTTACGAGGTGGTTCCGTCCGGGAATTGGCAGACAATTCACTATTGGTATCGATGGGTAGTGTCAATCGCATCTTTATCGTAGATCCCAGAAAAAAAGTACCGCTGTGGAATATCCTGCTGGAATTCAAAGACATAAATACAAATATCTGGCGACCTGTTGGCAGTTACAGAGTCAGCGGAATACATGACATTTTTCCATTTATTTTCAGGTAGTTATAGAATATTTGCAGATTTTTAACCCCAAATTTGTTAAACTCGTACAAAGATGTTAAATTACTAATTAATAATACATGCGTTATGAAATCAGCTATACACCTATTCCTTTTTTCGCTGCTAGGAACAGCGCTATTCACCGTCCAAGAAAGCCGTGCGCAATGCTCGACTTCGAGTACTACTACCAGCAACTGCTACTACGGCGACGCCATTGATGCACTCACCATCAATTCCGTAGCGTCAGTAGGTAACGCCTACTGCGGTAACCTATCTACAGGATACGTTTCTTATTCAACACCTGTCAGGAATCTAACAGTCGGCCAGACTTATAACTATACCGCAACTACTGGTACTTTGGGATATTATACCTACTACGAGCAACTCGTTATCTGGATAGACCTGAATAACAATAATACCTACGAGAGCACCGAATTATTGGTTAACTCAGGCGCAAAAAATTCACATTCTGGTACTCTTTCAATTCCGTCAACGGCAACGGCTGCCAACAATGTGCGTATGAGAGCCCGGGCTGTTTATTCGGGTACACTTAATGCTCAACCTGCAACTGCCAGTGATGCCTGCACCAACTTTTTCTATAGCGAAACTGAGGATTACTATGTAAACCTTTTACCCGCATGTCCATCGCCGTCAATTTCGGCCCAGCCGCAAAACCGCACGAGTTGTGAGCCCGGCAGTACTTCGTTCTCTG
>CAMPKG010000302.1 GCA_946887085.1 uncultured Sphingobacteriales bacterium | reverse complement strand
GTGTGGTTTGCCTAATTCCACCGCATCGGCAGAGGTGATGCAATCAAAATAGTGGGTGATATCAAAATGGTCGACCAGCGCATGGATCATGCGGGCGGGAGATGAAGAAGCCAGACCTATCTTGAAGCCGTTCTCTTTGAGCAGCACCAGGGATTTGACGACACCGGGCAATACCCTGCCTGCTTTCTTAGAGGCCTCAATGATATCGTCGAGTATCTCTTCAGCCACTTCTACCGAGGTGCTGCCGTTCCACGGATATTTCACCGACCAGTAGTCCGTAACCTCATAGATACGCAACCCGGTGGTTTCTTTGAACTTCTCCCAGGTGATCGGTATATTATGTTTCTGTGCTATACGGAGCATGCTATCGCCCCAGAGGGGCTCGGTATCAAGCAGCAGTCCGTCCATGTCATAGAGCACAGTATTGATCATATCTGGTTCATTTTGAGCTCAAATATCCGCCCAACGGGGGATATAACGGGTGAATTTTATTTTTTATAATTCTTAAAACGGTGGCCAGCGACTAAATTTGGAGCTTTAAAATCACTCTTATATATGAAGCGCAAAGCTTTTTACGCCATGCTTTTGGGCGCCTCGCTACTCGCGACAAGCACCAGGGCACAAAAGATCAACTTCGTAGAATACGATCTACCCAACGGATTGCATGTTATCCTCCATGAAGACCATGCTACGCCCATCGTCGCTGTGTCGGTGATGTACCATGTCGGTTCTAAGAACGAAGACCCGCAGCGGACAGGTTTCGCTCACTTCTTCGAGCACCTGCTGTTCGAAGGCAGCGATAACATAAAACGCGGCGAGTACATGAAGATGGTACAGGCAGCGGGTGGACAGCTCAATGCCAATACCTCGCAAGACCGTACCTTCTATTACGAGGTACTTCCTTCCAACCAGCTGGAGCTGGCCTTGTGGATGGAAGCCGAGCGTATGAACTATGCCAAGATCGATATTGAAGGCGTGGAGACACAGCGTAAGGTGGTAAAAGAAGAAAAGAAACAACGCTACGATAATACGCCTTATGGCCAGATCATCAATGTGCTCTTCGAGAATGCCTATACGGTACATCCCTACCGTTGGTCGCCCATTGGTAAAGAGCAATATATAGACCAGGCGCAGCTGAGTGAGTTCATGGATTTCTACCGCACCTTCTATGTGCCTAATAATGCCACGCTTTCTATCGGCGGCGACCTTGACATAGAGAAAACGAAAGCCTTCGTGAACAAATACTTCGGCAGTATCCCCAAAGGCACCAAGCCTATCCCTCGTCCTACGGAAGTAGAGCCGGTGCAAACAGCGGAGAAGCGTGTTGAGTTTTATGATAATATCCAGCTCCCTGCGGTCATCTTAAGCTACCATGCACCTAAAATGGCTACCGATGATTACTATGCCATGCAGCTGCTGACACAGATGCTGTCGCAGGGTAAAAGCTCACGTTTCCGTAAAGAGATCGTGGAAAAACAACAGAAAGCACTGGAAGCAGGCGCATTTGCTATTCCTAACGAAGATCCGGGAATTACTATCATGTTCAGCATTGCTAATGCAGGTGTAGCACCGGAAGAGCTGGAAAAAGCGATGCTCGCCGAAGTAGAAAAAGTAAAAGCCGGCAACATCAGCGATGAAGAATACCAGAAACTCATCAACCAGGCTGAGAATGATTTCGTGACGCAAAACCAGCGCGTGGTTGGTGTTGTAGAGAACCTAGCTACTTACCACACATTTATGGGAGATGCCAACCTGATCAACACCGAGCTGCAGCGCTACCAGAAAGTAACAAAGGCCGACCTGAAACGTGTTGCCGAAAAATACTTCACGAAGAACAACAGGCTGGTAGTTTATTATTTGCCTAAATCGCAGGAGAAAAAAGGATAATCACCCATTCATTAGCAAAACAGCAAACATCAATTATGAAAAGGATCACACTCTCTATATTATCGTTGGCGCTGGTTTCTTCCGTATGGGCCCAGACGCTCGACCGCAGCATCCGTCCTAAGGCGGGTCCTGCACCTGAAATAAAGCTTGGCAAAACGGAAAGCTTCACCCTGCCAAACGGCCTGCGTGTATTTGTGGTAGAAAACCACAAGCTGCCTACGGTATCGGCCAGTATCCAGCTCGATGTAAAACCTGAACTGGAAGGCAACAAAACCGGCTATCGTGAAATGATGTCGGAACTGCTGACCAGCGGCACTAAAACACGCTCTTACGACAAACTGAACGAGAAATAGACTTCATCGGTGCACGTATCAACACATCTGACGAAGGCATATCAGGAAGCGGCCTGAAAAAGCACCAGGGCAAACTGTTTGAGCTGATGAGCGATATCGCTATCAACGCAGATTTCAAGCAGGATGAACTGGACAAAAACATCAAACGCAGCCTTTCAGCACTTGAGGCGGCAAAGAATGAGCCCGATGCAATGCTGGAAAACGTAAGCGCCGCGCTGAACTTCGGCAAAGGCCACCCTTATGGCGAGGTTGCAACAGATGCTACTGTTAAGAATGTAACATTGGCTGACGTGAAGAAATACTACACTACTTATTTCCGCCCCAACGTTGCCTATATGGCCGTTGTAGGCGACGTGACGGTTGCTGAAGTGAAACCATTGATAGAAAAATACTTCGGCGGCTGGCAAAAGGCGACCGTGCCCGTTGCTACTTACAGCGATCCAACAGCACCTTCGGGTGTTAGCGTGGCATTCGTTCCGCGCGAGGCTGCCGTACAAAGTGTGATAAACGTTACCTACCCCATCGATCTGAAACCAGGTACACCGGATGTTATCAAAGCAAGGGTAGCTAACTCTATCCTTGGCGGTGGCTCTAATGGCCGCCTGTTTCTGAACCTGCGCGAAAGGCATGGCTGGACCTATGGCTCGTACTCATCTATCAACCAGGATGAGTTGAAAGGTTCTTTCACCGCTTACGCAAAAGCGCGCAACGTAGTTAGCGACAGTTCGGTGAACGAGATCATTGCTGAGATGCGCCGCATGCAGAACGAGAAAGTAGGTGCAGAAGAACTGCAAAACCACCTGACCAATATGGCCGGCTCATTCGCTATGAGTTTGGAGAGCCCTTCGACTGTCGCCCAGTACGCGATCAATATCGAGCGTTATGGCATGCCGAAAGATTATTACCAGAACTACCTGAAGAACCTCGCTGCTGTAACGGCTGAGGATGTACAAGCTATCTCACGCAAATACATCAGCCCTGATAAAGCGCATATCGTAGTTGTAGGCAGCAAAGATGATGTTGCTAAAACGCTTGCGCGCTTCGGTAAAGTTTCTATGTACGATAACTATGGCCAGCCACTGCAGGAAACTAAAACTGCAGCAGCCCCGCCGGGTATGACTGCTGATGCAGTGATGAAAAAATATATTGCCGCAATTGGCGGAGAAAAAGCCATCACCGGCATAAAAGACATCAAAACGGTAGCTAAAGGCAAAGTAGCTGTGCAAGGCCAGGAGTTTGCAATGACCATCACTGAAATGAAAAAAGCACCTTCACAATCTAAAATGACCGTAGAAGCTATGGGCATGGTTGTGAACAAAAAAGTGCTGAATGGCGATAAAGGTTATGAAGAGCAAGGTGGTCAGCGCAGGGATATGGACGCCGAAGCCTTAGCCTCAGCAAAAGAGGAGGCGGACATCGCAGCTGACCTTCACCCTGAGAAATATGGCATCAAACGCACCCTGAAAGGAATGGACAAAGTAAACGGTGCCGATGCATACATTATGGAGGTGATGGATGCAAAAGGCGATAAAAAGACCGAATACTATGATGCACAGTCGGGCTTGCTGGTAAAAGTTGTAGCTGCTGAGGAAGGTATGGTGTCTACCGTAGAATACAGCGATTACAAAGAAGTTGCAGGTAGTTCAGGATATAAAGTGCCTTACACAGTAAAGATAAGCGCAGGCCCGCAGGCGGTCACTGCTAACACTGAAAGTGTTGAGGTGAACAAAGGAATCCCGGACACTGAATTCAATTAACAATGCCGCTCGAACGGCGAAAAGCCATTCCGTCATGCGGGATGGCTTTTTTATTTTATATGTACATA
>CAMPKG010000301.1 GCA_946887085.1 uncultured Sphingobacteriales bacterium | reverse complement strand
CGATAAGACTACTAGTGCTTTTGCTGTCCTTAGCGACAGCAGTTATTATGGCTGCAACCGCTCATTTGGGTGGCCAGGTAAGGCATACCGAAATACGCTCCGGTTCGACACATGAAACTGAAAATGCAGCAACCGATCGCTTACAAAACAAGTGATCGCCGGTTCTTATCGCAAAGTTTCAATCCCGTCTTGAGATCGCTTTTTATCAACGATCATTATTAAAGTAGCATAGGGAAATTATTCGCGGGAGCGGTATGCCTTTGTTATGAACATGAACGCCACTTATTTTTTGCCCGGCAACTTCCCCCTTTAATTGTTCGATTGGCCTATTCTGTTCAATCAGGTACCGGGGTTCAACACAATTCGCCATTTAGCCTATTACGGGCTGTTTCTTATACCGCAACCGTTGCTGCTGAAATTTATCCGTATTTTGGATCCGAGGAGCGCACTTATTGTAAGAAAGGAATCTACTGCTTCTATAAAAGCTCCACTAACACATGAAATCAATACCGATCAAACATATAAATTCTGCCGGAAGAAAGCAAAATGATCTTGGCCGGTTCAGTATTCGTGATGTTCAGCACATGCTCAATGGCAAACACTTAGTTCACGACCTTCATAAGCATGATTTCTTTTTTATTCTGGCCTTGCTGAAAGGAAATGGCATTCATGAGATAGACTTTGTACAATACGATGTTCATGACCACTCAATTTTCATCCTCCGTCCGGGCCAGGTACACAAACTTGAACTAAAAGAAGATAATACAGGCTTCCTGATGGAATTCGATCTATCATTTTATCAACCGAAACACACTATTACCAACCAACGATGGGAGAAAGCGTCAGGAAAAAATTACTGCAAAGTAGACGCACCAAGGTTTAATAAACTACATTCTGTCTTATCAAATATTTTTGATGAATTTACGCTGAAGCAGGAAGGTTATGCAGAAGCAATAAAGGCTAACCTTGATCTTTTCTTTATAGAGTACATCAGGCAAAGCCGCAATCCTACAACAATAGCAAAAACAGAAAGCAACTATACACAGGAGCGTTTTGAACAACTGCTACATCTGCTGGAAGCCAACATCGGAAGCATGAAAAATGTTTCTCAATATGCCGACATGTTAAATCTCTCTTCCTACCAGCTAAACGCGATCACTAAGGCTTCAGTAGCGAAAACGGTATCTGACCTAATCAATGAACAAATAATACTCGAGGCAAAGAGAAATTTGCTTGCTACCTCAAACCAAATAAAAGATATAGGCGATCATTTAGGTTATGAAGATGTCTCCTACTTTATCAGGTTCTTTAAAAAGCATACAGGACATTCTCCCGAGGCATTCCGGAAGAATTTTAAATAAGTCCTGTTCAACTGCATAACCGTCCTACCACATACCCTCTTGCGTATACTACTTTTGTGAGCGAATACGATACATGCTCAAAAAGTAAACAGATGAAAGCAAAAACAAGACTGTTAATGTCGTTGAAAATATGGATGGTCATATATCCTTCCATAACATTGTTCCTATTCCTGTTTGGAGAACCGATGGGTGGGCTTCCACTCTACCAACGGACGTTCATCCTCACCATTTTATTAGTGCCCTGGATGATGTTTATCGGAGTGCCGCTAATTGACGTCATTATTCGCCGGCTATCCAAATATTTTTTCACATTATTTAACTAACCGTAAAATAAAAACATGAAAATTGTAATTGTGGGTGCATCAGGCACTATGGGAAGCCATTTAGCCGGCACACTGGAAAAAGATCATGAAGTGGTAAGAGCAGACCGAAACAGCAAAGACGTTCGGGTAGACATTACTTCACCCGAGTCGATAGAAACCATGTTTAAAAAAATAGATGGTTTTGATGCATTGATCTGCACAGCGGGCCCTACGTACGTTGGCCCGTGGAAGAACTTAACCGATAGCGAGTTTCGCAAGGGTGTAGAAGGTAAGATGATGGGGCAGATTAACCTGGTGCTTATTGGCCAACACTATATCAATCCAAAAGGGTCGTTTACCTTAATCACAGGCGCCTTAACCTACGAACCTCAGAAGAATTTTGCCAATGCATCGGCAGCTAACGCGGCAGTGGAAGGATTTGTGAGGGCAGCAGCCATCGAATTAGAAAATAATATTCGCATTAATGCAGTTAGCCCTACAGTTATTGAAAATTCTCCTCAGTATTTCCCCTTCTTTCCTGGTGAAATGCCGGTAACGATGAAGCAACTCGAGTACAGCTTCAGAAGAAGTATATTTGGTGCAAATACGGGACAAGTAATCAAACCCTGAAAAAAAAGTCACCAATAGAAAAGCTCCACTGTGCACAAACAACCACCTTGCCGGATGTATTCCGGCAAATACCCATCTATTCGCGCTTTGGATTGCTGCAGACTGCATTTTTTTCATCGAACAATTAAATTTACACCTCCGTAAAATCCTTATCTTCCCTTAACAAACACAAACAGCAAAAAGCAAAAAAATGAAAACGAACCAATGGCCTGTCAGGGCCCTTATTTTTGTCTGCCTATTGCAGGTGATTTCATGTACGAAAACAGTGGACACAACAACACAAGATTCCACCAGTCTCGAGTCCTCAAGCGATGCAACCGTTGACAACGAATTTTCAGACTGCAAGCTGCGTAGAATATACCACGCGCACGGTGGTTCACCCGAAGTAACGGTTTCCGGCCTCTTTACCTACAATGCCGCGGGCAACCCTTACAGTTTGACGTACGGAAACGGCACCGGAACCGGCAATCCAAACCACTATTTTTACTACGACAAGAAAAACAGGTTGAGAGAATATCGCATCGCCTACAGTCCCGACGATCCGGTTGAGGCAACATGGCACAGATACGGTTACGACGAGAATGATGTAATCATAGTCGACACCTCGTTTGGCGCGCCTTTAATAGGAGAAAACGGACAACCCTTACCCAACGACACCGTTGTATCCACACTCACCTACGATGACCAGGGGCGCATCATTAAAGAATCGATACGGTTTTTAAATCGGCCATTCCCTCCCCGCAATCCCACTTACACCTACGACAATCGTGGTAACCTCGGGGTGATCGGATGGAAATCGTCGTGGTACGATACCAAAGTGAGCTTCTTCCGCAGCCATCCCCTCTTTATGTTTCTGGCGAGAAATTACAGTATGAACAACCCGTATAATCCCGAGGCAGCAGGGCGCAAATACAATTCCAGGAAATTACCACTGTCAATAAATGCGGGCAACGACTTTTTCTTCAATACCATAGACATCTACAAGCTTATTTATGATTGCCAATAGTAAAAAACAACAATAAGAATAAGAAGCCCCGCCTACCGCGGGGTTTCTTATTCCGTTCGGCGAGCTGTTGCCGCAATGCAACAACGCGATAAATTGATTATCTCTTCGAATGCAAACCTTTTCTGACAACAGATAGATATTGGTTTGCAACATTTTAATTTTTACGCACAATAAAAAATATTGTCATATCAATAAATATCGAAAAACATCATCAGGAATTTTCCGGATTGAATAATTTATGGTTTGAAAAGTTTCCTGTTGTAGTTTTACCAACGAATTATTACTCCAAAAAGCAAGCGTTGAAATCGAAAATATTGATAGTAGAAGATCAATTTATTGAAGCGAAGAGTCTCAATGTTATCCTCACGAACGCCGGGTATTCCACCTGTACCATTGCACGTTCAGTTACTTCCGCCTTATCAATAATTGAAAAAGAAAACCCTGACTTAGTACTCGTTGACATTTTCCTGCAGGGAGAAGGCACTGGTATCGACCTCGGCAAGATACTGAATGAGAAAAATATCGCTTTTGTTTATTTGTCGGCAAATTCAAACAGGCAGATACTGGAAGCAGCAAAACCAACAAAGCCCTACGGTTTTATGGTTAAGCCCTTTCGCGCAAAAGATGTGCTGATTATGCTCGACGTTGCCTTGTACCTGCACAAAAACCGGCCGGTCGAAGAAATGGATCCCCCGTCATCTCAAAAATCTTCGCCGGTTGCACTTCCACCCGAGTTCGGCTATCTTATTGGCAAAAGCCGCAAATTTCTCGAAACGCTTGAAAAAGCC
>CAMPKG010000300.1 GCA_946887085.1 uncultured Sphingobacteriales bacterium | reverse complement strand
CTTATGTGGTACTGGACTGGCCTGAAGAACTGGCCAGGTGTATAACACCCGAAGAAGAAAGAGGACTCCGGGACGGAACAAAACGATGGGACTCGGTCTGGAAAAGGCTGGAACGTGAATGTCCCAATATTGATTGGTATGACAATGGCGCTACCATATTTGCACTCGCTTTTTACCCGGACGCCATCAAGGTTAATGGTAAAGTTGACATGATGAACAAACTGCGGGAAAGGGCACAGAAAGACAGCTGTTGTATCAAAAAGCTGGTGATAAGAGGACACGGGAACGATGGTCTTATCATTGTTGGCTCTGGGAGAGTAAAGCGTGTTTGCAAATACATCAATGGCGATACTGCAGAGATCTACTATAACCCCGATGATTGGAAAAGAGACCTGGCCGACCTTAAAGGCCTGTTCTGCGATAGCGCAGAGCTCCATCTTGAAGGTTGCAATGTTGGCCACGATTCTATAGGTGAATTTAAAATGCAGGAAATAGCTAACGAATTTGGCGTAACGGTATCGGCCCCCACAACCAAAATTAAAGCGAATCGGACGATCGGCACACTTGGACGCGACAGCGTAAGACGTGTAACACCGCCGGTCCGCGTAACACCGCCACCCGCAGGTGCCAGGGAAAGAAGTAACGAAAAGCATAGAGCCGAACAGATGAAGGATTGGATCGGAAGAGGCGCGGACCCGTTCAAAAAGAAAGTGGTTGCTATGGGTTTTTACCGTGCTGACTACGACCCATTGCCTGACGTTACGAAATCTAATGTTTTACCAATAACTGACCCTGAATGGATATATACATTCCTGGCGGCGATAGACACCAGTAAAGCCTATGATGCCAATCTCGAACTGTATGCCGTTGATGCCTCTGTATTGATACAGTATGAAGACGGTACCTACCAGATAGGCTACACCATTTATGGCAGCCTGATGTTTGGAACAAAGGTTGATGGTCTCGGCGATATGCAGTTCTCTCTATCAGATAAAGGAACACAAATGTCGCTGGTGTCTATAGGTAAATACGAAATGCCTAAACGCTAGCGTTGTGTAAGTTTTACCGTTAAAGCCGTATTTTGACATCTGTCAGAATACGGCTTTCCTGTTTAATGCGAAAATTGTTGTACATCTTACCCACACTATGTTTCTTGCTGCAATCCTGCAGCAGCGAGGCGACAGTCGACCATACACAACAGGAACAGCAAAGGCAAGACTCTCTACAGAACCAACTGGTGCGTGTACCGGGAAAAAGACCGTTGCGATTTTTATCAGACAGGCCCTACAACCTGGAAACTCCGTTACATTACTTCCTCACCGATCTTACACCCAACGATGTATTCTTTGTGCGCTGGCACCTCCCGCTGCCGCCGGAGCCTGTAAGCGAAGACACTTTCCGCCTGCGCATCAGCGGCAACGTGAGCCATCCGCTAGCGCTCAGCATGAACGACCTGCGCACGAAGTTCAAGGCCTATACGATGGCTGCTGCCTGCGTTTGTGCCGGCAATGCGCGTAGTTGCTTTTCGCCAAACGTAGCTGGTGTACAATGGGTAAACGGAGCCATGGGCAATGCACAATGGACCGGCGTAAAGCTTAAGGACATTCTGGTCATGGCCAATGCGCGGACCAATACCAAGTTTGTTTCCTTCGATGGCCTGGATAAACCCGTATTGCCTACCACACCTGATTTCATAAAATCGCTGGAGTATGCACATGCAAATAACGGTGAAGTAATGATAGCCTATGAGATGAACGGCGAGCCCATACCGTTTCTTAACGGCTATCCGCTGAAGCTGATAGTGCCGGGTTGGTATGGCACTTACTGGGTGGGCCTGCTCAGCGATATCAAACTTCATGTCGATTCCTTCAAAGGCTTTTGGATGACCAAATCTTACATGGTACCCAAAGGCGTAAGAAACGGCAATGAAAAACCCGACTCGCTGGCCAGGGAAATGGTTCCTATCAGCAGGTTGGATGTTCGCTCACTGTTTGTGATACCGGAACCCGGTACTGTAATAAAAAAAGGAAAAGCCTGCGAAGTGCGCGGCGTTGCAATGGACGATGGCACAGGCATTACCAAAGTAGAGCTGAGCAGCGACAACGGCCGCAGCTGGCAGGCTGCAGAGCTCTACCCTTCCCTCGGCAAATACTCATGGCGGCGCTGGCGGTATTCTTACACACCAACTACAGAAGGTGAAGTTGAACTGTTGGTGAAAGCCACCAACACGGCAGGAGAAACACAACCTTTGAAGCAATGGAACAGGAGCGGGTATATGCGCAATGAAATTGAAAAACTTCCGCTCGTAGTAGGAAAATGAGAACGGTTCTCACCATATCATTAATGCTATTGCTGGCGGCCTGCGGTGGAGGAAATGCCGCCGGTACAAACGAGGACGATTGGCACCATGATACCGACCGCTCTATAGAAATAACCGAAGTAAAAACAGTGTTGCCACAAGCCGGCAATGTTGAACTCATAGAATTGAACTGCGTTCCCTGTCATTCGCTCCGGTATATAGAAATGCAGCCGGCCTTCCCTTACAAGACCTGGGAGAAGATAGTAGACAAGATGATCAACAGCTACGGCGCACCAATAAGAGACACGACAACCCGCCGCGAGATCGTTGACTACCTCTACGCCATCAAAGGCGATAAGAACAAGCACTGATAAGAACAAGCACTAAGGATATTTAAGAAACTATTAAGCCACTTCGGCTTAACTTTAAGAACACGCAACCTTATGAAAAAACTGTTCTCCTTCCTCGCATTGCTGGCAACATCCGCTACTGCACTTGCCAATGTTGTAAAAATGGACTTGAGCGAAGCGCTGCGAGTGCATATGATTGAGGTGGCGGCCAGCACAACAGGTCAGAAATATTACCAGCGTGCGCTGCATCTGAAACTAAACAACAAAAGCGGCTCTACCATCCAACTCACGGTCAACCAGGGAGCCATCTTTCAACCTGCTGAAAAAGGATACCAGCCATTAGTATGTGCAGGCGCAGAAATGATCACCCTCCAGCCATTTAAAGGCGGAGAGCTGGACGTGCAGACATTTTGCGCGGATGCCGATGAAAGCGCGCCGGGCAGCGCATTGGTATACAACTTCAGTAAAACAGGCAGCGACACGCTGGTGAAGCTGCTGGCCTATATCAAAAAGAATTTCCTTTTCGATGAGCTGGGACAGAAAGCTGTTTGGGTGCTGACCAATGGCAACAGCCTCTCGGAGGTTTATGATCCTGCACGGGAAATGCAGTCGGCTAAACTGGCAGAATATATAGTATCAATAGCGGGCGTTCCAAGACCTTCTTACAACGTCAATGTCGGACTCAGCACAACACCCGGCACAGCAGTATACTCGCCGAAGCCATTAAGCATTCATGCAAAATTCGAGCAACTGCTGGACGCTCCAAAGACGCTGACACTCGGTGTTTTTGACGGCGAGGGTAAACTGGTGCAGGAAGTATTTACCAATAAACAGTTCGGCAGGGCAGGCCACAGGTTTACCGTAACATTCAATTCCTCAGATGCACCTGCAGGCAAATATTATATCCGGCTGAAAGAAGGTGAGACTGTGTTGGAAGAGAGGATGGTCGAGGTGAGGTAGGTTGTCCTTTATATTTACCATTTTGCATTATCAGCTATTTTTACTATATTTGTTATAGTAAATCTTACCCTTGTGCCTATCAAAAATCCAGCAGATCACATTCATAACAGCACGGTACTCATCTCATATCTCCACCCCGAAAACCAGCTATTGTTTGCCCGGCGAAAACTGTTAGAAAACACAAAACCCCTGTTTTTAGTCAACAAAAACTAACAATTTAATTTCCCGAAACCCGCGTAAATACTATCACATGAAAAATATCGATCAAACAAAACACAATGTTGTAACTAACAAAAGCTCCCCCTTTCGGAGGAGGGAACCAGTGCGCGACTTTCAGAGGTGTACACTTCCGACTGACGATGAAAAATACCTCAACTGCGACAACAAGTTATAACAAATTGGGCATTGCCTAAGCTATCACCCATGAAGATCAGTAATCATAGAATATTGATTCCCACCGCGTGGCGAGATTGCTTCGGCCA
>CAMPKG010000299.1 GCA_946887085.1 uncultured Sphingobacteriales bacterium | reverse complement strand
CGAATTGACGTTTATATTTTTGACTTTCAATTTAACATTAATACGATGAAAAAACTATTACTTCTTCTTGCTGTAAGTGCAGGTCTTACAACTGCGTTTGCGCAAAACAACAAAAGTGTTGTTTTTCTTCCGGAACAGCACAAACTGGCAACTCCAGGTAAGTTGGAGTCGAATAAACCTGTTGGCGCAATAAAGCCAAACGTTTCTACTTCTAAGACAACAGCGGTCGGTGGAGCTGGCTGGTTTGATTATGTGGGTATAATGTCTACAGCAGCTACAAAAGGCTATTACAATGTTGTTTACCAGGATTCAAATGTTTACTATAATGGTACTTCAGGCCAAACATTCATATGGTTGTATGGAATGGGTGCGTCTTTTGATCCTACAGACAGCATTTACTCGGCTGAGGAAACAAGTCTTGGTATAGTTCCCAATCCTGACAGCAGGCCACCCATTCACGTTACCGCCGGTAACGCCTACACTGTAGATAGTATAGCCTTTCCGATCTCTTATGAGCGTCACACATCGAATAATGACTCGCTTTATATCGAGATCGCGAAAACCGGTGGTACAAATCCGGGCGTTTATGCGCTTCAATACAATACTCCCTCTGCCCATGGTTATAACGTGACTGCCGATGGTAGACCACGTTTTGGCACAGCCATTTATTCGCCGGCAACAAACAGGCTTGACTCTATATTACCCGCGAACATTGTTCGCCTTGGTTATGCCATGGATGCGACCATGCATGCGGACACTACAGCTAATGGCTACCTGAACAAGTTCCTGAATGGTGTTGCTCTGCCTACACCATTGAGCGTTGCGCCCGGCGAGATCGTTGTTGCATGGGTGAGCTTTAAGAGCGGCGTAAGTTATCCTCTTGGTACTATCGAAACCAGCGCTAACACGATCCGCATGTACACTGCTGATGTATCGGGTGTAGGTGCTGCGCCTAAACAAACTGTTGGTTCTTATGAAGCAGGGCTTCTTGCTGTTGACAACAATAAATATGAGCCGATTGACTCAGCTATCATCGGTTACCAGAGCCACAACGTGGTAGTTCCTTCGGTTGCGTACCTGGCAGACGGTTTCACTCACCGTTTCGCATTTCACGTAGATTGCCCTACATGTCCTACACTCAGCGTTGCTGACATTCAAAAAGATATAGTAGCCAATGCTTATCCTAACCCTGCTACTGACGAAGTTCGTGTTCCATTCACGCTGAAAGCAACTGCTGATGTGAATGTAACCCTGACTAACCTGATGGGCCAGGTGGTTAAATCTCAGAACATGGGTAACACTGCAAAAGCTGAAGCAGTATTCTCTACTTCTGATCTTGCTAATGGCGTTTATATCTTCACTGTTGAAGCAAATGGTCAGCGCCAGACTGGCCGCGTAGTGGTAAGCCACTAATCATTTGATTGATAATTGTATTATAGGAAAAGGGTAGCTAAAAGCTACCCTTTTTTCGTTTTTACAAAACAATACTTATTATTGCACACACCCGAAACGGGCTGGAAAGGAATTTGTGTTGTTTTAAATAGATAAACGAATAAACCAAGAATGGCAAAAAACCTGTTGATAGTAGAGTCGCCTGCTAAAGCAAAAACAATCGAAAAAATACTCGGCAGCGATTTCGAAGTTAAATCCTGTTATGGCCATATTCGCGACCTGGAGAAGGAGGATATGGGCATCGATATAAAGAACGGGTTCAAGCCAAAATATACTGTTTCGGAAGATAAGCAGAAAGTGGTTAAGGAGTTGAAGAGCCTGGCAAAGAAAGCTGAAGATGTTTGGCTGGCCACGGATGAGGACCGTGAGGGTGAGGCAATCTCCTGGCATCTGTGTGAGGTGTTGGGTCTGGATCCAGGTACAACCAAAAGAATCGTTTTCCATGAGATCACAAAGTCGGCTATACAAAAGGCAGTTACTAATCCGCGTACAGTGAACATGGACCTGGTCAATGCCCAGCAAGCCCGGCGCGTTTTAGATCGAATAGTTGGCTTTGAGATATCCCCGATACTGTGGCGCAAGATGAGCATGCGCAACAACCTTTCTGCAGGCCGCGTACAATCGGTAGCCGTGCGACTAATAGTGGAACGCGAGCGCGCTATCACGCGTTTTACGCCCGAGAGCAATTTTAAGGTTGAAGCATGGTTCCAGGCCAGCGACATTAATAATAAAAAGGTAAGCTTCAAGGCGGAAGGGCCCGATAAGATAAAAGAAGCCGCGACTGCGCGTAACTATCTGGAAAGGTGCATTAAAGGAAGCTATACTGTAAAGGATGTGCAGGTGAAGCCCGGTAAGAAATCGCCGGCGGCCCCGTTCACCACTTCTACCTTACAGCAGGAAGCGAGCCGCAAGCTGGGATATTCGGTGTCTAAAACGATGCTGCTGGCGCAGAGGCTGTACGAAAATGGTCATATCACCTATATGCGTACCGACTCGGTAAACCTGTCGGAGACTGCCATGGATGCTGTCAAAAATGCGATAGTGGGTAACTACGGCGATAAATATTACCAGCAGCGTAAATACCAGAACAAAAACGAGTCAGCGCAGGAAGCGCACGAAGCCATCCGCCCGACAGAGATGAATACAACATCGGTGGGAGATGCAGATACACAACGCCTGTACGACCTGATATGGAAACGCACTATGGCTTGCCAGATGGCGGATGCACAATTAGAGCGCACAATTGCAAAGATTGAAGTATCCGCACATCCTGACGCTTTGACCGCAACTGGTGAAGTGCTTCGTTTTGACGGCTTTTTGAAAGTATATAGTGAAAGCCATGATGAAGAAGATGGAGAAGAAGAAAATGAAGGCATGCTACCGCCACTTGTGGTGGGGCAGAAACTGGACCTGCAGGAGCTGAGGGCAACACAACGGTTTACACGACCATTGCCAAGATATACCGAAGCATCACTCGTCAAGAAACTGGAGGAATTGGGTATTGGGCGTCCGTCTACATACGCGCCGACGATCAGCACGGTACAGCAGCGTGGTTATGTTGAAAAGCGGGACAAGGAGGGAATCAAGCGCGAATTCCAGGTGTTTAGCCTGAAGGATGATAAGGTAGCTGAACGCACAGACAGCGAGAATACCGGCGCAGAAAGAAACAAATTATTCCCAACCGATCTCGGGATGGTGGTCACCGATTTTCTTAGCGAGTATTTCGACAAGATCATGGACTACAACTTTACTGCCAAGATCGAAGAGGAATTTGACGAAATAGCAAACGGCAAGCAGCAATGGAATAAAATGCTCCGAAATTTTTACGATCCTTTCCACCAGGCGGTAGAGCATACGATGGAAACAGCAGGTCGTGTAAAGGGTGAGCGAGAACTAGGTAACGATCCTGTGTCGGGGAAGCCCGTGTTTGCGCGCCTCGGCCGTTTTGGCCCGATGGTGCAGATAGGTACAACCGAAGATGAAGAGAAGCCGCGTTTTGCAAAACTGCGTCCTGCGCAGAGCATCGAAACCATTTCCTTTGAAGAGGCAATGGAGCTTTTCAAGCTGCCGCGCACACTTGGCAAGTTTGAAGGAGAAGACGTTGTTGTGAATATTGGCCGCTTCGGCCCTTATGCGCAGCACACAGGCAAATTCTACTCTTTGAAAAAGGAGATGGACCCGTACACGGTAGAGCTGGAAGAAGTAGCACCGCTTATCGAAGAGAAACGTAAAGCTGCAGCGGAAAGTACCATCAAGGTATTTGAGAAAGAGAAGATCAGGATACTGAAAGGCCCCTATGGTCCTTATATCAAACAAGGCCTTCGCAATTATAAAATACCTAAAGACAAGCTCGAAACTGTTGCTAATCTCACGATAGAGGAAGTAAACGCCATCATCGAAGAGGCAAAGGCCAATCCACCCAAAAAATCTGCCCGCGGGAAGAAGAAAAAATGATAGATTTTTTGTAACTTAAGAGTGGACTGAAAACCAGGGCATGAAGAATAATAATAAAGAAATATCAGCCCTTTTACAGCTGATAGACGACCCGGACGAGGACGTGTTTGATACTGTGGCGGAGAAGCTTCTTCATTACGGCCGTGATATCATACCTAACCTTGAGCAGCTTTGGGAAGTTACAGTTGA
>CAMPKG010000298.1 GCA_946887085.1 uncultured Sphingobacteriales bacterium | reverse complement strand
GGAGGTAACCATGAACACGAAAAAAGGCTCAGGTATTTGGCAGAAGTGCTGAATTGTAGTATTGAAGAAATAGAGCAAGCATCAAAACATGTAGGCAATGGCCGCTACCAGATCGAAAAATATATCAAAAAAAGAAAGGGCATTACCGGAAGGCCCAGAAGCTAGACAAATGTTCACTGCCAAATATTAACAGTGCTTTACTATCGTTGCAGCAATATTAGCTCGCAAATCCACTGGGAGGACTTGTCTCATCAACACCGTAGTTGGAAAGACTAACAGATATTACCCGCCCTCTATGAGTTTTAATGAGTCCCCTGTTCTCTAACTCCACCAGCAATACCAACAAGGCATCCTGCGAAATATCAAGCCCCGCTGCAATATCTGTCAACAATATGCGGGGATTAGCGCTTAACGTTCTTTGGCTCAGTTCTTTGATCTTATTAAATACATCTACACCAGTTAGCATTGCACAGGGATTTTGTTAAAGGTACGCCGATAACTGCAATAAAACATGCCATGGGATATTCGAAGGGAAGGCGAATTATTTGCTTTTCCGCCGTTGTTGGTGTTCTTCACCAACAACGATACAGGTCAACACTTATATCCCACAACATCGTTGGTGAAGAACACAAACGATGGCGGTTTCAGAGCATATTTCCCTTGCTGTCCTGCAACTCAGGACTAACAACGCTGCCATCGCGAGATTATTGAGCTCGCTATTATCTTTTTACTCGTCTCAATGAGAAAGTTGCTTAATTATTCGCTATCGCTTATGAGATCGCTTCGCTAAGTTCGTTCCTCTCAATGACGTGTAGTGGGTATTAATGTTTGTAACTATTCCTATTGGCTGGCCACAAGGCACTGCAAAGCCTGTTTCATCTTAATGTCTTCTTCCTCTGAAATATCAATAACAACAGGCTTTGCATATCTCGACACTCTAATGCCTTCATCGGTATAATAGGAGACCTCACTGTACCTGATCAGCCGTAACGGGATGTTCTGCAGCTTTTGCAGCAGCATTTCATCTCCACGCACTTTTTTAAACGGTCGTATTCCTGTAAAGAGCTGGAACGGTGTTATCCTGGTTCCTTGCAGCAAAATCAAAAAGTTTCGATAGCGATAATACAATCCCATAATGTGCCGGTGAACAGTACCATCGCTAAAAACAAACTCCAGCACGTTGTCATGTACCGGTGTGTGGCAGATCATTACAAAGCCTGTATCCTGCCCGTTGTAAGTGAAGAAGGACCTGTGTCCGCCCGGCTGCCATAGATACATGCGCTTGCCCACGCGGTGCACAATAAACCCGGCAGGCACTGTATCCCTGGTTGTTGCCTTGGTTACATGATACAGTGTTGGCTTCTTGTTTCGCACATTGTTGCCAACAACATTCATATGCTCACCATAAGTAGTATCTAACAAAGCGCCGCAGTCCTGCCCGCCTGCAATACAGCACAAAAACATGAATAAAACGAAAGCGGCATAGCGGAGCATCTACCAAGGTAAAAAATTAGCCGCGTACAAATGTCAGCGCAATGCTAATTACGCTCAATCGTCCTGAGTTTGCAACTCAGGACTAACAATAGCCCGGCCATCAAGGTTCTACCCTGATCATCACCTCCTTACTCACGGTGTTCCCATCGTGATCAATCTCGGAGTTGATAGTTACGTTGAGATCATCGGGCGTTTTATGTGTATTGACCCAGTATCGATTTATGTTGAGCACGGCAGCATGTGCATGGTCGTCTGCTGCAAAAACAGTGTCTCCTCTGCTGTTTGTTATTGCCAGTTTGTACCCGTGCAAGGTAGTTTCTGACCTGATCTCAGCTTCTACCACCACTGTATCTCCCGCGCGAAACAACTGGCCCGCTGATGGTTTTGTGATCGTAATGGTTGCCCGGGGCGAAGGATGATGGTTTTCTTTTTTCCTGCAGCCAACCAACGCAACGCTCAAACCAACAGCGCCAATAAAAAATGAGAATAATTTCTTCATGCTTGTCAAAACTTAAAAAAGATATTGAATGCCCGCTTCGGCTTTACAGAGCGAGCGTACCAGTCCGCCTGCATAATCGCGATACAGGGGTATATGCAACATGGCGGTCCAGCCCAGCTTATTGTGAAATGCCTGCACACCCGCAGATGCAAACAGTTGGTGGCCGCCCGTCATGTCATTACCTATGCGGTACCGGAAATGTTCATAATCGCGCCCGGTGTATTCATAACGTAGCCCGGCTAAGGGTAAAACTGTGGAGTTCTTTTTGCTGATTGTATAAAAGCCCAGCGCAGTACTGCTAAAACGGTCGCCGTATTTATATGACTCTGCATTGGCGGTTGTCAATACATAGCTTGCATCTATGTTGACACCTATCCGTTCGTTGCGCATTGAATAGTTAGCGTTCGTTACCACATCCCACGACCCGCTGCCCGCCTGCATGGCCGGCGCCCATTCGCTTGTTGCAGTGCCGGTTTTGTCGTATACACCTGTGGGCAGTTTGATGCCGCCGCCTATTTGCAGGTTGTGTTTCAGCTGCGGCCCGCAATCGTCTTTTGAAATAAGCTGCACACTTGCAAGAAGGCTGATGTCGCCAATACCGCCAGCCCTGTCCACGTCGCCATTGTGCGTCGATATGTTTTGATGATAGGGCAGAAAACCAAACAGCTGCACTCTTTTACTGATGCTTGCCCTGCCCCAAACCTGCATGGTATGGAAATGTTCAGTCGAGACAGTTTGCGCTGTGTTCTGCTCATGGCTTCCGTGGCGGCTGTTAAATGAACGGTATTGATATTGCATACCCACGAAATGCCGGCCCGATGCAGGGAGTATGCCAAGCGCCTGGCTGCTGGAAGAACCCCCGCAGACATTGCACGCATAGCTGGCACTGCTTGCCAGCAAAAGTATCAACACGGCTGAAAGACGCTTCCTGTTTTTCAGCGCCAGCTGCCGTAATCCCCTGCTTCGCCTGCCTAAAAGATATACCATCACCAGCAATAGAATTAGTTCCGCGCCTATAGCGCCCTGCAAAAACCAATGTGTGGTTGCGGCATTTATGCGTTCATTCATAGCAGGTGTACCTTCCCGTTGATTGCATGAGGCCAGCATGGCGGCAAAGGTAAAAAAAGAACAGCATTATAATACTTCCAGGCTCATTTCGTACACCATTTCCACCAAGGCGCCGCCATGTAACAAACACAAACACTATGGCAAAAAGCAGCACTACTGCCAGGCATACGAGTGCCACCAGTTCAAAGTCCAAACTGCTATGCATATGCGATCATTTGATTGTGATAAAAAGAAGCCGCCCTTCCGCAGGGCGGCCCCGGAACTATTGCACGATGATCTTACCCTTCATTACAGGGTGAAGTGTGCAATAGTAATCTGCACTCTGCGTCACATCCAGCGTCCACGATTCGTCTGCGGGTAAAATTGAAGAACTCCATGCTTTGGCCGATGCTTCGGTTATATCATGCGCTACCATGTCATGGTTAACGAACATCACCTTATCTCCTTTCTGAACAATGATCTCAGCCGGTGTAAATTTCATTTGCCCTATTTCTACTGTATGAACGCGCGGCTGAGCGCCGTTTGTTTCCTGGTCACCCTCGGCAGGCGTATTACAACTGCCCATCGCGACCATTAACACTGCGGCATAAAGGCCATTCCTCCACATGCTCCACATAATATTCATCAGTTATAGTTTTTCTGTATCATCTCGGCGTGTCCCAGGTGAGCTTTTAATGCGGGCACCACATCTGTGAGCAGCTTTTTCAATTCTGCATTTTCGGTCTCTGGTATCAATAACCCTTCTACAGCATCGATCACAGCTTTATGATATGCTACCTCGTTGTCTATATACGCCTTGTTAAAAGCTTTGCCCGATTTGCCGTGCAGCATTTTTTTAGTTTTCTCAGCATCGGCCAGCAGTTTCCGGCTAACCGCATTATCCTTTGGTGTCACGCCTAATTTGCCTGCCAGCGCAACGGCCTGGCCGATCACTGCTTCATGGTCGCGCGCCATGGTTTCCGCAAACTTGATCACTTCGCGGTCTTTAGATCTCTTCTTCGCGATATCGGCATAAGCAATATCTATCTGGTTGGCAA
>CAMPKG010000297.1 GCA_946887085.1 uncultured Sphingobacteriales bacterium | reverse complement strand
CTTTTTTATTATAAACGCTATCGTTAAAGGGACGCTTATCCTTGGTTTCATTTACTTCGTAATAGGTTTTCCAGAATGAGTCACAACACCTGTCTAAATTGCCAAGCAGAAGTTACCGGCAAATATTGCAGCCATTGCGGGCAGAAAACAGCAACGCAGAGAGTAACGATGAGCCATCTTATCGCACATGACGTCGTACATGGCGCATTTCATCTGGATAAGGGATTTTTTTACACGGCAAAACAACTTTTTACCAGGCCGGGGCATGCTATCCGTGAATACCTTCAAGGTAAGCGTATCAACCATTTTAATGCTGTGACCTTTCTTCTGCTGATACTGGCAGCTAATATTTTTGTAACCGCTGCTACCGGCTTCGACCTTAAAGAGCTTTATGCGGAGTCGCCAGCCAGGAACTTTGCAGGACGTTTCCAGGATTTTCAGAACGAGAACTCCAAGCTCCTGTATTTATTTTCCATACCTGCCTCTTCACTGATCAGTTTTTTGATATTCAGGAAAGCAAAACTGAACTATGCCGAGCATCTTGTGGTCAATACTTATGGCCAGGCTATGGGTATGTTGATCTATACCATTTTCATTTTGCTGATGCCTGTTTTCACATCTATGGAATCTAAAAGGACATTTTTCGGCCTAAGTGCGATCTTTTCTAACGTACTCTATTCGGGATGGCTATTCTGGCAATTCTTCCTACCCTATTACAAAAGCAAACTCAGTTCAGGTGCATTGACCATATTGCTGATCTTGTCGAACATGATCATGTATTCTGTCCTTACGATAGTTGCTATGGTCCTGTTGTTTAAAATCACTAATTCATGAAGCAATCTGAATCACAGGTGCGCTGGTTGCACGTCGTCGTTTATTATCTTATTGCCTGCGCTATATCCTGGCCCTTCTTCTGGTGGCGGGATATTTTGCATTGGGAAGGTTTTCGCGGCCCGGGGTTCCTGAGAACTGCATCAATTATGTGGGGACCGGGCATATCTGCAATCATTTGTTTATTACTATTCAGAAAAACGCATAAACGCACTATTACGTTCTTCGGCACAGATACTGTCAAATCGCTTATCTTCTGGTTCGCGCCTTTGATACTGCTGGCAATACTGGGCGTGAAAGATGAAACAGGAAAAACATCGCATGTATTCCCGCTAATGCTTTCTGTCTTCGCCATCTTTACCGTTGTAGGTGAAGAGTTAGGATGGCGCGGCTTCCTGCAGGATGCGGTACGGCCAATGAAGCCTGTTTACAGATACATGCTTATCGGCATCATGTGGGAACTCTGGCATTTTACCAACCGCACACACGACAGAACAGTTTTGCAGGCAGTCACGATAGTATCGATCTGGGCGGTAACCACTATTATTCTCTCGTGGATCATTGGTATGGCAGTAGAGCAGAGTAAATCAGTTGTAGTAGCCTCCGCCATTCACGGCTGGGTCAACCTGGTGTTCGAAGCATCCGAGCTCAATACATACATATGCGCAGGCTTCGCAATCGTTCTTTGGATATGGTTACTAAAGACCTGGAATAAGCCATTTCTTCGCCTAAAACCATCCACATAGGTTTATTGTTTTATTGATATTGTTAATTGTTTTTCGAACTCCGCGAAAAGCGTGCCAATTAGCGGTGCGAAGCGGCAGTACGCAGGTAACTTATTCATTCATACCTGATTATTTTTTACTTGGGATGAGTTTGTTTTGTTGGTACATTTATGATCCACCAAAACTTATTGCTTATGATCTGAAACAGGGATGAATCCGCCAACCCCCGTTAAAGAATCAACCCCACAATTATTTATCATCACCAAAAACAAAACTTGCATGAAAAATCAAGATCCTTCCGCTCACGGCGTTCTGCTGCCGGAGAATTCTTTTGCCAATGGCGACATCTTAGAACATTCCCATTCCCACGCTGAACATACTCATGAAACAAACGGTTTCGATCCGACTGGTGACAGCGCAATAGACGAGTTGCTTTACACCGATGCGCATCCTTCTGCTGAAGCCGCAGCAATAGGCACAATACCCATACAGCCGATCCAACCAATCTACCCCATACAGATAGCCCGCCGCACAGTGAGCGGCAGCTACTCAGGCTCTGCTTCAGGTTTCCGTATAGACCTGCGCGTGGATGTTGACAGGCCGGGTGCGCTCAACAAAGCCAGCTTCGACTTCTTTGCCATCAGCGGTGTTACTTCTTATTGGGGCTCTTTTCTGCTCAACGCGCCCGTTATCAGCTATACATCAACCAAAGCAATAGTTGAAGGTTTCATTACGGGTACAAAGAGCATGTGGGCAAATAAAGTGCGCATAGAAATTCCGCGCAATACCATTATACAACCTGCTGCAGCTGCTACGGTGAAATTCTACCAGAACGCAACACCGGGCGCTATATACAACTGCGGATTCCAGTCTACCTATTTCCGCACAGTGAAACTGGAAACTGACTGTGAAGCAGGCACCACCCTCCTGGGCAATTACAATACAGGTACCTTCCCTAACCCCGGGCCAAGTCGTATATTGAACGTGGTCAAAGCCTACCAGGAAGCAGGCATCAACATGGTGTACACCGGTGCTAACAATGTTATCGGCACTGCCGAAGCAGGTGCAGACAGCAAATGGACCGAAAGCGAAATGCACGCCAGTATGGTGAAGCATTTCAGTGTGTTCAACAATAACCCTAACTGGCAGGTATGGCTGTTTGCGGCACGCAAGGCTACCAGCAGCACTTTGCTTGGTATCATGTTCGACTATCTCGGATCTAAGCCGCACCGCCAGGGTTGCGCTGTGTTCCAGGATACAGTGAAGAACTACCATCCTACAACCAATGACTATAACAGGCACTTGCTGTATACGTATGTACACGAGATAGGCCATGCTTTCAACCTGCTGCACTCATGGGATAAAAGCAGGCCCGACAGCCTGAGCTGGATGAACTACGACTGGCGCTACGACCAGCGTAACGGTTCAGGCAGCTATTGGGGCAATTTCACCTTTGTGTTCGACTCGCTGGAGATCAAGCACATGCGCCATGGCTTCCGCAACTCGGTTATCATGGGTGGCAACGACTGGGCAGTAGGCGCAGGCCTCGAAGCTCCGCACAGTCACGGCGACGTATTCGCGCAGGATATGGTGGAGAACAATACCGGGCTGCAGCTGGAGATACAGCCGGCCAAACGTGCATTTGCATTTGGGGAGCCCGTGATCACAGAGCTGAAACTCCGCTCGATGGACCTGAACGGAAAGGTAGTGAACACCTGCATCCATCCGAAGTATGAGTATGTGAAGATCGGCATACTGAAGCCAAACGGTAAACTGGTGACTTACGAGCCTGTTGGCCACAACTGCGCAGCTCCTGATTTCAGGCAACTGAGTGCGGAAGACAACACTGCTTATGCGAGTGCATACATCGGTTACGGCAAGGATGGATTCTATTTCGATCAGCCGGGCTTCTACAAACTGAAAGCTGCTTACCTGCACGAAGATGGCAGTGTGATACAGTCTGAGGAAGTGACCATCCGGGTGAAATCTCCTGTAACAAAAGCAGAAGATGAGATCGCAGACCATTACTTCAGCAATGATGCCGGTATGCTGTTCTATCTCTTAGGTTCTGACAGTCCTTCACTGCAGCGCGGCATGGAAGACATGCGCTATGTAGCTGATAAATACAAGACCAATGAGCTGAGCGTGTATGCTAACCTGATACTCGGCGTAAACGAGGGCATGAAGTACAAAACAGTTGATCCTGAAACCAACCAGGTGATTACCCGCAAGCGTAACCTGAAAGATGCAACCAGCAACATGACGAAAGTGTTCGATGCATCGAAAGGCGGCGACGGTGTTGACAACATCACACTGGGCTGGTCGTACAGGCACTTGGCCAAAGGCTTCCTGCTGGAAGGCGATGAAGAAACTGCAAAAGGCGTACTGAAAGCTATGGAAGAAACTTTCAAAGGCAAGAAGCTGCGTCCTTCTGTACAGAAGATCATCAGCAAACAAGCTGCGAAGACCATCAAAGAAAACAAGTAAATAGCTCTCTCATCATGAAAGCCTGCCGCAATTGCGGGATGTCGGCGATATGCGCCAGCACGCGCAGCTC
>CAMPKG010000296.1 GCA_946887085.1 uncultured Sphingobacteriales bacterium | reverse complement strand
GGTACATCGGGATAGGACTGCACTTACTAACCCATCGTAAGTAGAGCAAATATCGAAAAAAGGATTTTCAAAAGAAAATTATTTTTTCAACCATACATTTAAACAAAACCATATACCCCCTTCTATAACTAGGTGGTTTTCAGAAGTCTGAAAAAATGCATTTTCCACAAGTCTGAACCTGCCTTGTTTGCCAATCTGCTGTTATTTTCGTTACTACAGACGACAAAAAGGCAGTAAAAAGGCCACAAGTCAAGACATAATGTCGTAAAAATTCAATTGGTACTTGGTTTGTTCTGATACCTGCGTAAACTAATTAGGACAAATTAAGACGACAAACTATGTATCAGACAAAATCTTATTTCAATGTAACACCCGGTATATTTGGTGAACTGATCGAGGACATTTTCCAAAACGGCTGGAAAGGCGGTAGCGAAAAGGCTAACGGCTATAATCCACCGGTAAACATCAAAGAGAACGAGAACAGCTTTGAGTTGGACCTGGTAGCTCCGGGACTCAAAAAAGAGGATTTCAAGATCAATGTAGAAAAGGACCTGCTGACCATCTCTTTTGAGAAAAAAGAAAAGACTACGGAATCAACAGGCAAGGCGCTCCGTACCGAGTTCAGGCAGCGTTCCTTCAAAAGGAGCTTTACCCTGACTGACCGGATCAATACAACTGATATCAGCGCAAAATACGCTGACGGAATCTTAAGTATTACTTTAAATAAAAAAGCAGAAGCACAACCAAGTGTGCACGAAATAGCTGTGAATTAATAGGCTGATTTAGGACTGATGGATGAAGCAAAAGGCGGGGTTCTCCCCGCCTTTTTAGTTGAAGGATTACTTTATATACCCAAGGATTTTCAGCATACTTTGGGCAGTTTGCTCTTTGGCATACAGCCAGTCTTCGAGCTCGCCGTTCTTGTTGCGCTCTACCACCACATGCTTGGGCGATGGTATCATGCAGTGCTTGATACCGCCATATCCGGCCAGCTGATCCTGGTACGCCCCTGTATGGAAGAAGCCGATATACAACGGCTCGGCGCCTTTGGCTTTATCTATTTTAGGAAGGAACACGGCATTGATATGTTCTTCGGACGTATAGAAGTCGTGGCTGTCGCAGGTTAGGCCGCCGAGATGCACTTCCTGGTATTCGCGGTCCCAGCCATTAATGGGCAGCAACAGGAATTTTTCGCCTATACCCCAGGTATCGGGCAGTGTGGTGATGAACGAACTGTCGATCATATACCAGATCTCACGGTCATTCTGCATCTTGTCATCAAGGATGCTGTAGATAACAGCGCCGCTCTCACCCACTGTAAACGAACCGAACTCTGTGTAGATATCCGGCACGTCAACTTTATTCTTCTTGCAAACCTGCTTGATGTTCGAAACGATCTCGTTGACCATGTAATTATAGTCGTAGTCGAACGCAAGTGAGTGCTTGATAGGGAAGCCGCCGCCGATATTCAGGCCATCCAGCTCGGGGCAGATCTTCTTCAACTGGCAATAAAGGTTCACCACCTTATTCAACTCACTCCAGTAATAGATGTCATCCTTGATACCCTTGTTCATGAAAAAATGGAGCATCTTCAGGCGGAACTTATCGTTGCCTTTGATCTTATCAACGTAAAACTCCAACACATCCCTGCTGCGGATACCCAGCCTCGAAGTATAGAAATCAAATGTTGGTTCTTCTTCGCTGGCTATGCGTATGCCGATGTTCACTGGGTCTTTCGACCTGATGAGACGTTTATAATCTTCGAACTCAGGCTTGTTGTCCAACACCGGTATCACGTTTTTGAAACCGTCGTTGATAAGGCGGGCAATATTGCGCGTATATGTCTTTGTCTTAAAACCATTGCAAATGATGAACGTATCCTTGGTAATCTTGCGGCGCTTGTAGAGCTGCTTGATGATCTCTATATCATAAGCAAAGGAAGTTTCAATATGAACATTGTGCTTTAGCGTCTCCTCTACGATGAACGAGAAATGCGAGCTCTTCGTGCAGTAACAATAGTAATACTTGCCATCGTAACGATGCTTTTTGATGGCATCGTTGAACATCTTCTTCGCCTTAGCTACCTGGCTACCTATCTTGGGTAAGTAGGTTAGTTTGAAAGGTGTTCCATACTTGTCTATCAATTTCTTGACATCAAGCCCGTTGAAGTGCAAATAGTTGTCGTCGACATTGAAACCTTCCTGCGGAAAATCGAAGGTTTGTTTTACCAGGTCAGTATACGTATTGTTCATCTATGCCCGTAAAGGTGGAGTAAACGATGGTTCCCTTGATTTTAAGGAAACAAAAGTAGTTATTTGAATGAATGCACAACGCGTTTTTTACAAAATCACGCAGATTTTTTTTGGCCGCCTTTTAGCTAAGTTTGCGCTGTTCCATCTAATGAAGAAAGCACTCATTCAAATGCACCTGGCGGTGATCCTGTGGGGATTTACCGGGGTATTGGGCCGCGCTATCGATCTGACTGCTCCCGTGCTGGTTTGGTATCGCATGTTGCTTACGGCCGTTTTCATGTTGGTGATATTGAAATATCGCGGACAATGGCTTAGTATCGGCCGCCGTGACATTCGCCCTATGGCGGTAGTGGGTTGCCTGATGGCGATACACTGGGTAGCCTTCTACGGATCGATCAAATTTTCCAACGCCTCCATTGCGCTGGTCTGCCTATCGACTGCCAGCATATTTACTTCCCTGCTCGATCCCTTTGTAAACAAAGGCAAACACGATCTCTATGAACTATTCCTGGGCTTGCTGGCTTTGGGCGGTGTATATCTTATATACCAGTTCCAGCAGTTTTATGGGTTAGGAATTTTGTTTGGTGTGATTGCGGCCATATTAAGCTCCATATTTACCGTCCTCAACAAGCGCATCGCCAACCGCTACCCTTCCCGCACCATTGTATTTTATGAAATGCTGACCGGGCTGGTGCTGCTTACTTTCCTTATTCCCCTGCAGTTAATTTATATACCTGATACCAAACTGCTCCCTACCGTCTCAGATTGGGTATGGCTGATTGTCCTGAGCCTCTGTTGCACAGTATGGGCCCAATCATTGGCTTTGAACGCGCTAAAACATATCAGCTCGTTTACCGCTACTTTAAGCGTTAATCTTGAACCCGTTTATGGCATTGCACTGGCTTTCATCTTCTTTAAAGAGAATAACGAGCTGCATCCCGGTTTCTATGCTGGCATGGGTTTGATATGCCTGTCAGTGGTATTGCAAACGATACGCATCCTCCGGCCGAGATCATCGCCGGGTTATATCAAAGAGAAATCGGGAATAGATTAATGCTTATCTTTATAGTATAAATTTTTGTGTTATGGAGTCGACGATCGCTGAAAAATTAAAAAACGAGGGAGTAATCAAGAGTGAACCTGCCATGTGGGTAGACTGCGAAACAATGATGCAGAACGGAAGACTTATCCTAACACAAAAGCATCTTATCTTTATGCTGAACGACGCCCCCAAAGCGGCCATCAGCATAGATCTTGACACTATCAATGCTATATCCAACGAGTGTGTTCTTACCGATAAGAACATATTGGCGATAACCTACCTGCAATACGACACCGCAAAATTTACAGTCCTCAATTACGAAGAGTGGGAAAAAGGTATCGAAACTGCCCGGATGACACCCCATATCGGCAAGACAAACTCCAGCCCTATACAGGGGCCTGCCACGTCGTAAATGCAAAATTCAAAAGTAAAAATTCAAAAAATCTACGGCTTTTGCACTAATCGCAGTTTTGGCTTTTGACTTTTGACTTTTGACTTCGTAGCGTACCTTTGCAGCTATGCTGCAGGAAGCTTCTACAAAAAAATCTGCCCGGTTATCTTTCGATGAATTCAAAGAAGAGGTATTAAATGATTTCCATATGGCTGTCGCCAGTCGTGAGGCCAGCCTTATCGGCCGCCGCGAGGTGCTGACCGGCAAGGCAAAATTCGGCATATTCGGCGATGGTAAAGAGCTGGCGCAGATAGCAGCAGCCAAATGCATGCAGCCCGGCGATATACGTTCGGGCTACTACCGCGACCAGACATTGATGTTTGCCACCGGAATGAGCGATATCGAAAAATTCTTCTCACAGTTATACGC
>CAMPKG010000295.1 GCA_946887085.1 uncultured Sphingobacteriales bacterium | reverse complement strand
GGCGTACATGGCGCCATTTTTCAGGTACTTGTACTTTTTAATGCGCTCCACATTCCTGATCGTTAGCTCCCGAAGCACGAAGGCGCCGATGCCATTGCCCAGCAGGATAAGCGGGATGGAAAGCGTAAAGGCAAAAGCGCCAAGCACACCATCTATTGAAAATGTGGCATCAATAGCTTCCAGGTAAAGGATCTTCGAAAGATCGGACTGGGATTTGCCGCCGCGAAGCATCTCTTTCTCGGCTTTTTCTGCATTTTGCTTAAAACCATGGGTAATAAAAAAAGCTGTAGAACCGATTACCGCACCGAAGGCCATAATGGGATCTATCTGCAGCGCGTACCAGACGATGGCGGACAGGATAACGGACACTACCGCATAAAACCAAACACCATTTCTAAAGAAAAAGCGCTCCCCTTTCAGCCCGAAGTTCTTGAGGTCCAGGAAGAGCCAGTGAAAGAACAGGAAAACAAGGAAGACTCCGCCGCCTGCAAACAGAACGGGGGCCGACTTTTCAATACTTTCCGCCACGGCGGGATCATTGGAAAAAGTGGCGGTAAAAGAACCGATAAAACCAAGCCCGGGATTGGTAGCCCATACTATAAGCCAGGGCAGCAGCCCGCGCACCATAAAAACGGCAAAAAGCATACCCCAGATAAGAAACCATCTCCTGCCCCTGGGAGACATGGTATTCAGCACCTCGGCATTAATAACGGCATTATCAATACTGGAAACGATCTCAAAAAGTGAGAGACCCAGGATAATGAGTATGATGCTGAAAATGTCCAAAAACTGTGGTTTACCCTTTAGCTTATGCAAAAATGAGGCCCGCAAAGCGCTGCTAACAGTCGGCATTTTCCAACCAGGGTACCGCCCAGGTGCATCGTCCCGGCGATGCGAACCGGTCTATTCAAAGACGAAATAGTAGCCAAAAACCGTACTCCCGGCTACCGACCCCAAAAAGCTATACGAAATGCACCTAAAACCTTCTGATTCTTCCTTTTGCTAACTCCATCCCAGGTCATTGCGGACACTGATCCGCAATCTTTTATCGCTGCTTTTTGGCAGCGACCTCATAAGCCTCATAGTAGCCAAAGTTGGATCACAAGCGTCAGTTTGATGGTAGTTTTAACTGTTGGCTGATACTGCGTGTAAGTATGTTTTAAGTTTTAAAGCGGCTTGAGGAATATGAGTTTACTTTACAGTATGAGAAATACTTTAACTATCCTATCGTTATTAATAAGCAGTCTTTTCGCCAGCGCCCAAACGCCGGTTGGGATACCGGGACAATATCAAGGTCCGATTAAACATGGAATAGCATTTAACGGCAATTTTATTGTGGGTATCGGCAACCAGTTATGGTCATCAGACGGAACAATTGCCGGGACAAATCCACTGAAGGTTTTTTCAGGTGCCTTCTATTACGGACCCTATTGTTTCAGAGAGTTGGGCAACAAGCTATACTTTATGGCGGATGACAGCCTGACGGGACAGGAACTATGGGTGACAGATGGTACAAGCGCCGGGACCAATATTGTAAAAGACATTAACCCGGGTGTTACCCAATCTTCCATGAGCCCGGTGAACACACGCAGCATGTATCCCAATATAATACAGGTACTGAATGGCAAACTTTATTTCATAGCTGACGACGCAGTAAACGGAAGAGAACTCTGGGTAAGTGATGGTACCAATGCAGGTACGCAAATGGTGAAGGACATCAACCCCGGAAGTGCAGGAAGTGTGCCGCTGCCATCGGGCCCCAGCGAGGACTTTGTGGTAGCCGGAAACAAAATATATTTTCCCGCTGATGATGGCAGCGGAAGCGGCACGGAGCTGTGGGCAAGTGATGGCACGGCAGCCGGTACGCAGTTGGTAAAAGATATTGTTACCGGAGCGATGGATTCTGATCCCCGGCATATTATTCCGTATCTGAACAAAATTGTATTCAGCACCAGCGACTTTACGACACAAACCGTAAATTCCGTTTATGTGAGTGATGGCACTGCTGCGGGTACAATAGAAATAGCCCAGGGAATGACCAATACATTTGACAATGCGGTGCTGGGCAACAACCTGTACTTCAGCGCAATTGATAGCAATGGTGACTTATCTCTTTACTCCACAGATGGGACGGCGGGCAATACAAGCATACTGACATCGCTAGCTTCGGAGAGCGGGATAGTGCCCGGCGATGCAGGCAAAGGTGCTGTATGCCTTACTGTTTATAATAATAAACTATACTTCAGAAACGAGCAAAACGGCAGCGGGATAGAGCTTTGGCAAAGTGACGGAACAGTTGCCGGTACGGCAATGCTGAAAGATATATACCCGGGGAGTTTTTCTACCCGTCCTAATAGTTTCTGCATGTTGAATAACAGGCTTTACTTCAGAGCTGATGACAGTTTCCGCCTGAACCTTCATTATACTGACGGCACTACAGCAGGTACTGTTCAGATTCCTTCACCCCTACCCGACTACCCGGTTGTGAATCCCTTCACCAGGAAATCATACATGAGCTACCCGCTGGTGCCGGTTGGATCGTCATTGTATTTTACCAATCCTTATGATATGAGCATAGCAATCTATAAGCTGGAAGTGCCTGCTGATGTGAAAGATATAGCTGTGGTGAGCACCGTAGAAATTTATCCCAATCCGTCACAGGGCTTCATCAATGTAGATGCTGAAGAGGCAACCAGCATCATCATGTGCGATATTTCTGGCAGGCCGGTATACCGGCAAGAAATGCGAATATCACACAGAACACAAAAAATCGATGTGCAGGAGTTGCCGGGTGGGATGTATACCATTATTACCGTGCTGCATGATGGCACCAAACGGTCCGGGAAGTTTGTGAAGGAGTAGCGTTCGTTGAGGTGGGTGAGATAGCTGCTTGCACTCACTATTCAACCTTGGTCCTTTACTTCAACTTATCATGGTTCGGCTCCGCTCACCATGACATTATTGAGTTTTTAAGGTTGTGGCGAGCGGCTTGGTCGCTGTGTTTCCCTCCTCTGAATTTGGCGACAAGCGCCAAATTCTGTCTCCTCCCTGCCAGGAGGAGAGTCGCAAAAAAGCACCGCTTGTACGGTGCTCTTCAGTTATTGAGGTAAGTTGAATCTATTTAAAAGCATTCAGACCTGTTACGTCCATACCTGTGATGAGGAGGTGGATGTCGTGTGTGCCTTCGTAGGTAATTACTGATTCAAGATTCATCATGTGGCGCATGATGGAGAATTCGCCGGTGATACCCATACCACCAAGGATCTGGCGGGCTTCGCGGGCAATAGTAAGGGCGGTGTGACAGCTATTGCGTTTGGCCATCGATATCTGCGCAGGCGTAGCACGGTCTTCATTGCGAAGAACGCCAAGGCGCCAGTTGAGCAGCTGTGCTTTGGTGATCTCGGTGATCATCTCGGCCAGTTTCTTTTGTGTTAGCTGGAAGCCTCCGATGGGCCTATCGAACTGAACACGCTGCTGAGAATAGCGCAGGGCGGTATCGTAACAGTCCATAGCACAACCAAGAGCTCCCCAGGCAATACCATAGCGGGCAGAGCTCAGGCAACTGAGTGGTCCTTTCAGGCCTTTAACACCGGGAAGTATATTCTCTTTAGGGACTTTTACATTATCAAAAACCAGTTCGCCAGTGGCAGAGGCACGTAGTGACCACTTGCCATGAGTTTCTGGAGTGGTGAAACCTTCCATTCCCCGTTCTACAATTAAACCCTGGATTTCCCCAGTTTCGTTCTTAGCCCAAACCACAGCAACCTGGGCGAAAGGAGCATTAGATATCCACATTTTGGCGCCATTGAGGATAACGTGGTCACCGGCGTCTTTGAAGTTGGTCTCCATACCTGCGGGGTTAGAACCGTGGTTTGGCTCTGTAAGACCGAAACAACCCATCCACTCCCCTGTTGCCAGCTTTGGCAGGTATTTCATCTTTTGCTCCTCGCTACCGAATTTGTAGATAGGGAACATAACGAGAGAACCCTGAACAGAGGCTGTAGAACGCACGCCCGAGTCGCCGCGTTCCAGTTCCTGCATCATGATGCCGTAGGAAATATAATCAAGACCTGCACCGCCATATTTCTGCGGAACAAAAGGGCCGAAGCAGCCC
>CAMPKG010000294.1 GCA_946887085.1 uncultured Sphingobacteriales bacterium | reverse complement strand
CGGAAACGGGCTTGCTTTTGGGCTTAATTAGCTTAATTTTGCCCGCATTCTTAATAAATTATACAGAGCATGGCAGTTTTGGTCAATAAAAATTCGAAAGTCATAGTACAGGGTTTTACCGGCACGGAAGGTACCTTTCACGCCACCCAGATGATAGAATATGGCACTAACGTAGTAGGCGGTGTTACTCCGGGCAAAGGCGGTACTACGCATATCGAAAAGCCTGTATTCAATACGGTGAAAAATGCCGTAGACGCTACAGGGGCTGATGTGTCTATCATCTTCGTACCCCCGGCTTTCGCTGCCGATGCGATCATGGAAGCTGCTGATGCAGGCATTAAAGTGATCATCTGCATCACTGAAGGTATCCCCGTTCAGGACATGGTAAAAGCCCGTGACTACCTCCGTGGCCGCGATTGCAGGCTGATAGGCCCTAACTGCCCCGGTGTTATCACCGCAGGTGAAGCCAAAGTAGGCATCATGCCAGGCTTTGTGTTCAAAAAAGGGAAAATTGGTATCGTATCTAAATCAGGTACGCTGACATATGAAGCTGCTGACCAGGTAGCTAAAGCAGGCATGGGCGTTACCACCGCTATCGGTATCGGTGGCGACCCGATCATTGGCACAACTACCCGCGAGGCTGTTGAAATGCTGATGAACGACCCTGAAACTGAAGGTATCGTAATGATAGGCGAGATAGGCGGTAATATGGAAGCTGAGGCTGCACAATGGCTGAAGAACAACATGCGTAAGCCTGTAGTTGGTTTCATCGCGGGCCAGACAGCGCCCCCGGGCCGCCGCATGGGCCACGCTGGCGCTATCATCGGTGGTGCTGATGATACAGCCGCTGCAAAAATGACCATCATGCGCGAGTGTGGTATTCATGTAGTGGAAAGCCCTGCTAACATTGGTAAAACGATGGCAGAAGCAATAAGCAAAACTCCTGCTGCTGCCAATTAATCGAAACAGATAATATTAGAAAGGCCGACGAACGTCGGCCTTTTGTTTTTGGTATCATTAGAACAGGTTGGGCCTGCGTTTGATCAGTTCTTTTGCAATCTCATTTTCATCGTGCCTGCCTGTTGCTTTCAGTTCTTTTACTATCGTTTGATAGCTTTCGTCGGTCCGGTTCTGGCTAAGTTTGAATAGCGGGTAGATGGAATCAAGCGGTATCTCGAAACCAACAATGGCCTTCACCATAGAGCTGACGTATTCCTCCGGCATGTTCTCTACCAATTCCGGCAGTTCGCGGCCTCCTTCATATTTATGGGTGAGGTCAACAATGATCTGGTGTGTGTCTTTACCGTCAAGAAAATGCATAGTACCGCGCGCGTGAACGGTCATATAGTTCCAGGTGCTCCCTGTATGACGCTCTGCATACCAGCTGGCGCTTACGTAACAATGCGGCCCGGTGAATAAAACCAGCGCTTCAGGGTTTTTCTCAAAAGCGAGATGATGGTCCGTCTTCCGCATAATGTGGCCCCGTAACACGATCTTATCATCTCGTTCAGCAAACAGCACAGGCACCTGCGTAGCAACGCTGGTTGTGCCATCGTTACCTATCAGCGTGATAAAAGAATTAGCTTTCATGAATTCAACAACCAGTTGTTCATCATGCTCTTTAAATTCCGGCATTTTATACATGCAGCTAAAATATGTTATTTCCGGACATTGAGCTATCGAGCCATTGAGCAATTAAGTATTTTCGCCCCATGGTTTACAAAGTCATCGGCCTCATGTCGGGCAGCTCGCTGGATGGATTGGATATATGCTATACATTTTTGGAAGAAGTACGTGGCCAGTGGAAATTTGATATACAGGAGGCTGAATGCATACCCTACAACGAAGAATGGCTCATGAACCTGAAACGGGCGGAGCACATGGACGCGCCTGAGTTTCTTCGGCTGCATACCAGATACGGCAGATACACTGCCGGGAAAGTAAACGAGTTCATAGATAAGCACGGTATCGAGCACAAAGTGCATTTCATCGCATCACACGGGCATACAGTGTTTCATGAGCCTGCTAATAACACTACCTTCCAGATAGGCGATGGTGCCACGATTGCAGCCGTAACAGGCCTTCCTGTTATCAGCGACCTGCGCTCACTCGATGTGGCTTTAGGCGGACAAGGTGCGCCGATTGTGCCTATAGGGGATAAACTACTTTTTGGGAATTTCGATTATTGGCTGAACATCGGCGGCATCGCTAACATTACCGTTAAAGACGGCGATAACATGCTGGCCTTTGATATTTGTCCCGCCAATCAGGTGTTGAATGCGCTTGCAGAAACGGTAGATAAGGATATGGATTTTGAAGGTGAGCTGGCGAAACAGGGCAATGTATTGAATGATGTGCTTTCTAAGCTGAATGCACAGGCATATTACAAACAGCAACCACCAAAATCGCTGAGCAATGAAGCTGCAAGGCAACTGGTATTTCCTTCATTATTAGAAAGCGAACAAAGCGTGAACGACCTGCTGCGCACAGCGGTGCAACATATCGCCGAGCAAATTGCTGATGCAGTGAAGGCTTATCCTCATGGCAAAGAGGAGGGGAGCATGCTGGTGACCGGTGGTGGTGGGTTGAACAATTTCCTTGTCGAAGCACTGAGAGAAGAGCTGGAACCACTCAACATAAATCCTGTCGTTCCCTATGAGCAGGTGGTGAAATTCAAAGAAGCGCTGGTGATGGCATTGATCGGAACGCTGCGCTGGAGGGAAGAGACAAATGTTATGTCCTCAGTAACCGGCGCCAGCCGAGATAGCGTTGGCGGTGCGCTGTGGATGGGACATAGTTATAGTGGGGAGTAGGTTATTTTCGTCCGCAAGAATCCGGTGCTTCGACTTCGAGAGAATGAATGCCGCCCATAACCATCTGGCCTTCGGGATTCTCTTTTAGGACAAAGTCGCGAATAAAGGTGGGATTTTGCCTAAGGTCTATCCTCATGGTGATCGCTTCATGCAACACTCCCGTAGTGACTCTTAGATCATACTTGCAACGATTCAATTTAAGCTCAAAAGTGCCATCATCTTTGCTATGAGTAAAAGCAACGATTAAGTCCTTTTGCATGACGATAATCTCAGCAATGCCCAATGGCCCGCCTTTTTCATCCGTGACTTTACCTCTTATAACTGCATTTGCGCCATCGCTAGTGTTTTCGTCATTGTTCTCGTAATTCGTTGTAACCAATTCTGAAGCATAGCGAGGTGGTTTAGCAAACGACCGTTGTGACGGCACCGCCATCATTAGCGTTAAGCCAAGTCCGACGAATACTCGGTACAGTCTGCTATGCGGTTGTGGAGGAACAAGAATGTTGCGATTCAATTGGCTATGCCGAAACCTTCCACAGACGCCTTGAGGTTTTGCTTTAAAAAAGTTGTAGAGCGCGGTATCGGAATATTTGCTGAAATCAATTACATGTTTCTGGCAACTGCCACAGAATTGGCCTTGTTTGCCTGGCGTCATTTTCTCCCAGCTCTGGTGACAGCGCTCGGGGATGGTTAATTGGAAAGCTTTAGGCTTCGGCATAATACAAGTTACAAAATATCCCAAACAAAAATTGCCACGATATTCTCATATCGTGGCAACCGTTTCTGCTGGTGTGCAGATCAGTATTGTCCTGTGCTGAGCATGATCAGCGTACACGCTTCCTGCGTAATAACGCCTTTCTGCACCAGCTTTCTTTCCAGTTCGTCATTTTCGGTACCGGGGTTAAATATCACCCGGCGTGGCTTGAGGGACACTATATAGTCGTAATAAGGTTTCTGGTTGGTCGGGTTCAGGTAAAGCGTGATGGTATCTACATCTTCTACAGGTTTCTTTTCCGTGTCTATATCCACACCTTTCACATTACCCTTCCTGTTACCAATGGCTACCACAGGGTGGCCATAAGCCAGCAGCCTGTTAATGCATATATTGCTGTAACGACTAGGATTTTCTGACGCGCCCAATACCACGGTCTTCTTTTCCATAACCTATCTCCTTTATTTTCAGCCAAAAATAAATACAATTGGCCATTACTCATAGTCAAAAACATGATGCCACTATCAAGACAGGCTATAAACTTTTGCCTTTTCTTCACGTTCAGTTTCGTTAACTTTAGTGTAGGTTAAAATCG
>CAMPKG010000293.1 GCA_946887085.1 uncultured Sphingobacteriales bacterium | reverse complement strand
GTTCTACGTGTTTTATACGGCGCCTCCACGCGCAGGTGGCCCCGAACCGGGCGTTACCTGGAACAACCTGACGACTATTGCAGAATATAAGGTGTCTTCAAATGCCGATAAAGCTGACATGTCATCCGAGCGCATACTGATACAGGAAGATCATCCGCAAATGAACCACGACGGTGGTACACTGGCATTTGGCAGCGATGGATACCTCTATATTTCCATAGGTGATGGCGGCGGCGCTGATGATGTTGGCCCCGGCCACCTGCCCGACTGGTACGCTACCAATGAAGGTGGAAATGCGCAAAACATTGAAGCCAATTTTATGGGAAAAATACTACGTATTGATGTTGATAACGGAAGCCCTTATGGTATTCCTTCCGATAATCCATTTGTAGGCACTACCGGCAAGGATGAGATATATGCATTCGGCTTCCGCAATCCTTACCGTTTCTCTTTCGACATGGGTGGCTCCAGGCAATTGTATGTGGGCGATGCCGGGCAGAAACTGTTTGAAGAGGTCAACATAGTGGAAAAGGGTGGCAACTATGGCTGGAATGTGAAAGAAGGGAACGTTTGCTTTAATGCCGACAGCAACCTGCTGATACGCGAAAGCTGTCCGTCATCAGACCCTGACGGCCGCCAGCTGAAGGCGCCGTTCATAGAAATGAAGAACTATGCTCACCCGGCAGGCGGTGGCCTGGCAACAGTGGTAGTAGGCGGTAATGTATACAGAGGCAGTGCATTGCCTGTGTATATAGGCCGCTACATATTCGGCATCTTCTCGCAGGCGCCTATGCAGCCAGATGCAAAACTTTATGTAGCAAACGCCTCAGGCAATTTTGAAGAGCTAAAGCTGAAAGACTACCCCAATAACCTCGGTATGTACCTGCGCGGCTTCGGGCAGGATAATGCCGGGGAGATTTATATTACTACCACGGCCGGCGCAGGAGTATCGGGTAGTTCGGGTAAGGTATATAAGATTGTTGGCGCACAGTAGGTTGCGCAATGAGTTAGTATAAAGCGCCCCGTAGGGCGCTTTATTATTTTCGCTTCACATTATACCGCACCAGCCTGCGTTCGTATACTATGGGCGACTGCAAGTAAAATGCAGCTGTTTCCGAAACTATGCCTATGCCTTCGGCATACCGGTGATAATAGCAACGCTTCCTGCCATAGTTATCCCACGGATGTTGCATATTGTACTCTTCGATAAACGACGTGGTGTGGAAACTGCCTGCGGGCACTGTCGTGAAATGGTTTCTTTCACCCATGAAATGTTTTACATAGGCAATTGTATCATCAGGTGCATACATCGGGGATATGAACCATTTCTGCGCAAACACAGTTGTATAGTCCTGTGAGAAATGCACCTTGCCGTGATGATCGACAATGTTGTTTCCTTCCTGCCTGAGAAAAAGGGTTTCGTGATTGCCCATAACAGCTTTTACCAGTGTTTTATAACCCGGCATTATCGTGTCTTCGGTGATATAGCAGCTGTCATACTCCTGTATGCTGGTTGCAATGCCCTGGCTGTCTATAACAAACACCTCGTACACCCAATAGTTGCCGGGATACATTGGCAGAAAATTGAACATAGGGCGGGAGACGGCAGTATCCGGGGGAGGAATAACTGGCTTGACTGTGTTTTTCTTTTTACATGAGGGCAATACTGCGAGTGCAAAGCACACTGCCGCAACGATCTTGACTGAGTTCATAGACGTGGTTTTATCTATGAACGGTGTGGCTGCTAAGAAATTATTGATGCAATAATTTACTTACAGCTCCGTTTATGCTGCCCTCTTATTTCAGGTTCAGTGTGATAATATTTCACACTGTTGAAACAGCCAGATGCGCTCGTATTCCTGCTACGGGTAGCAACTGTTACATCTTCGTCGTTGCAGTGAACGTAAGTTGATTTAATTGGAAACGATCATGCTCATCATGCAATCAATCAAATCAGCGGTTCTGATCTATTTTATTTCCACGAAGTAAGACCTGAGTTCAGAAACCTTGCCGTTCTTTATGGTGTATACGTCGCAATACCTGCCTTTGCTTTGCTCACCTGTTTTCTTCGTCATGGTGATAGCACCTTCGCATACAACTTTGTCGCCTTCTGCTATTACACTCTCAATACTAAAATCAGGCGGACCGCTGTATTCATCATTTTTCATAGACTCGCGTACGCTTTCCTTGCCTTCCCATGTGGGCATGCCTATCATGGTCCATTTGACATCGTCGCTGAAGTATTGAAGCAGTTGCTCAGGGCCCTGGGTGAACGCTTTGTTTACTTTTTCGATCAGTTCTTTGTTTGCTTGTGTTGACATAGCTTTTTTTTTTCTGGTTGTCAGTGCCAGTTGTTACCAACTGGCACCACTGTTAAATTGTGATTTGAAATTTGGTCCCGATAGCTATCGGGATTGTCACTTGTTACTCCAGTTCCCCGCAATAAAATCCCTGCGCCTGTACTAACTGTGTTATCTGCGCAGGACAAAGCTGCTCACCTTGTATGCGCAATACCCTGTCGCAATCATCAAGATCTACATCCACCCGGCTACCGGGGAAACGCAACCGCAGCAAATTTATCAGCCTTTGCGCGGCAATACCGGTATCAACGTTAGTGGCAAATACTTCTACCATAATTTTCTCTGTTGTTATCATGGCGATGGTGTTTATTAAAACTTGCTTTTTGCAGTATCAGCTTTATGGTGCACACCAAATATCAACCTGTCGAGCGAGAACCGGCCTGGGCCGTTAATAAGAAACAGCAAAGCGATCAGCAGGTAGGTTAGGGCTATTTTATAGTCGGTACCGCCGGTCATGTTCACATAAGGGTCTCCGCCACTGATGTGTGTGTAGGTAGCTACCGCCATGGTGCAGCCTATACCAAATGCCGCCAGGCGTGTTACCAGGCCAAGTATCAGGGCAATGCCTCCGCAGAATTCAGAGATCGCCGCGAGCGCCAACAGGAAGCCGGGGAACGGGGCGTCAGGGCCCATCCATCCTGTGGGGTCGGTTATCTTGCCTTGCCCGGTGATGATAAAGGCCGTACCCACTGCAATGCGGATGAGCAAAAGCGCGAGGTCGAAAGGAATGGACTGATGACAGGTTGCAAAGAGCTTTTTCATCTCGTTTCTTTTATACTGTTTTATAAAGCCAGTTGTGCATTGATCTCTTGTTGGGCTTTGCGAGCCTTCAATAATTTAAGGTACCAGGTGTATGATAACGCCAGGAAACCTATTGGCAACAACATGAACAACATACTCGCGTCTGGTTTGTTGGTCATGAACACGGAATAGGTTGCACCCACAAGGTCGAAAGCGAGACCTGCATACGCCCATTCTTTGATGCGCGCGTAACCGGGAACGAGGAGGGTGAGCGCGCCCAGCAGTTTTGCGATACCGATGAAAGGCACAAAATATTCAGGGTAGCCCAGCATGCCCGATATGAAATCTACAGCTTCTTTCTCTAAGGTGATATCGGGCAGCGCTGTTGATATCATGAATGCTGAAAAAATTATTGTAATTGTCCAGTAGGTGATCTTTAGCTTTTTCATAGTTTTTGTTTTTTTTTTGAGGTTTTACTGATTATTTACGGCAACGGGTTGTTGCTCGATGTTGTGTTTTAAAAGTTGCAGGCTTGTTTCCATGTCCTTGCCTAGTACTTTGTCGAAATCCACGAACAATAGCATGGCATTCATCGGATATTTCAGTTGCGAGCGCATCTGCCATGTTATTTTTGTTTTACCGGCTGATATCTGTTCTGTTTTTATCGGCGCGTATGCTATCGCTTTAAAAGGCCGTTCGAACCGTATTTCCACATCAATTTTTTGTCCTTCAACAATGCCGGTTATTTCCTGTTCGCCTTTGCCTGCATTTTTGTCCTTACTGTCCCAGGCATATACAAAGCCCGGCTGGCCATCTTTGCCCCTGAAGTCTTTTTTCATGTTCGGGTCGCGCATTACCCACTTGTTATAATGATCCTGGTTGCGGAGGTAGCGGACATACTCAAATACTTCGCCGCTGGGTTTGTTTATAATTATTTCCCGTTGCACGCCGTAGTCTTTTTTGGTGAATAACGGGACAATGAGGATGATCGCTATAATGATTCCGATAACTAATAAAGC
>CAMPKG010000292.1 GCA_946887085.1 uncultured Sphingobacteriales bacterium | reverse complement strand
GGTAGGATATCATTATACTTGTTTCTGTATTTATTCTGTTTTCCGATTCAATCCTTCAATGGCCGCCACCTTTCATCATTTTTCTTGCATGGAAGATCGCTGGTAAAATTGCTTCCATAGATTCTCTTGCTCCATCACTGCTTCCTGGTAAGGTAACAACCAGCGTTTGCGCAATTGAGCCGGCTACTCCGCGGCTCATCATTGCCAATGGTGTTCGCAGTTGTCCGAATGAGCGTATTGCCTCCATGATTCCTTCAGCATCCCGTTCCAGAATTTCCTTAACTGCCGAAACAGTATTGTCACGAGGGCCCAAGCCGGTACCACCTGTAGTGAAAATAAAGTGAATGTCCTGGGCGACCCATTCTTTTATTTGCTCCTGGATTTGTGTTTTTTCATCAGGAACAATTTTATAGTGAACTACTTTAGCGTTCACATCTTCAAGCATTTTGCAGATTAGTTTGCCACTGTTATCTTCACGTTTTCCTTGTGCTGTAGAGTCAGAACAAACCAAAACAGCACAGGTAGGAGAGGTGGAAAAGAATTTTTTTCTGTCGCTTTTTCCCCCTCGTTTTTCCAGGAGTTTGATGTTTCCAATTTCCAATTGTGTATCAACAGGTTTAAGCATGTCGTAAATTTCCAATGCCGCTACAGATACTGCAGTCAACATTTCCATCTCTATGCCGGTGCGACCTATCGATTTTGCATTTCCTGTGATAATAATTCCGCTTCTCGATAAAGTGGCATCATCAAAATATTCTGAATGTTTCTCCCTGTTAATAAATTCGAAAGACATGTCCATTCCATCAATAGTAACCGGGTGGCAATGGGGGAGCAATTGGGGAGTGAGTTTGGCGCCTATAAAACCTGCGGCCCTGGCTACGTCAAATAAGTTGCCTTTTGGAAGCTGATCGTTTTTTATTAGTCGTATGGTTTCTTCTGTACAAAAAAGTACGGCAATTGCTCTTGCTGTACGAAGGGTTATTTGCTTGCTGGTTATATCACGCATGTTATTTAATTTGCCACGAAGGCTTAAAGACACGAAGATAAAGTTTTAAAATGATGGTTATCTGTTTGGCAGGATCTTAGAGTCTCTCAGTTTAGCTGTAATTATTTGCGAATAAAACGAAGACAAGTTCTAGAATGATGTTGATTGTTAGCCCGAATCTTAATGGTTTCGCGGCTGATTCATGATAAAAAAACCCGGTATTTCTACCGGGACCTTTTATTTAGCAACAATAACCTCTCTTTAAGCTGTTTGCTTTATCCCGATATAGACTTTATCGTCGATAACTCTAACGGGATATATTTTTATTTCATATTCTTCGCCGCTTAAACACTCGCCGGAGATTAATGAAAATGTTTTTTTGTGAAATGGGCAGGCTACTTTTGGTTCGCATTCTTCACCGGTGCTGCCAATCATGCCCCTGGCAATGGCCATCTGTTGCTTGTGTGGGCACATATTTTGAGTGGCATACCATTCATTGCGGCGGGTGAAATTGAATAAAGCTATTTGCTCCTCGCCGTGCTTTACGCAGGCCCCACCATTTTCTGGTACATCAGATGTGGTGCACGCCAAAATCCATTTTAAAGTATCTGTTGCTGTTTCCATGTTATGTTTTCTTTGTTGGTGGTTTTATTGATGCTACTACCAGTCTTTAGCTTTTACCTGTTCCCGCATTGGATCAAAGTTTACAGAAGGGTCCTTTTCTTGAGGTGCATTCACAAAATGAACAAAGCGTTTGCGCAGTTCCTCGTTTTGTACAACTTCCTTCCATTCGCAATGAAATGTCTCAACCAATCCTTGCATCTCTTCTTCAAGCTGAGCACAGATTCCAAGGCTATCGTTGATGATTACATTTTTTAAATAGCTAAGGCCACCTTCCATTTTGTTTAGCCATGTGGCGGTTCTTGCCAGAGGATCTGCAGTTTTGATGTAGAACATCAGGAATCTGTCGAGATATTTAACAAGGGTTTCTTTGTCGATATCGCTTGCAAGCAATAATGCGTGTTGAGGTTTTGATCCGCCGTTTCCGCATACATATAAGTTCCATCCTTTGTCAGTGGCTATTATTCCGAAATCTTTTGCTTGAGCTTCGGCACATTCGCGGATACATCCGCTAACCCCGCCTTTAAGTTTGTGTGGAGAACGTATTCCTTTATATCGTTCCTCAATTTCGATTGCGAAAGAGACGCTATCGTGTAAGCCAAAGCGGCACCAGGTGCTTCCGACACAGCTTTTTACCGTGCGCAGTGATTTTCCATACGCATGTCCGCTTTCAAAGCCTGCATCAATCAGTTCTTCCCAGATATTGGGCAGGTCATTGACGTGAGCGCCGAATAAATCGATACGCTGACCACCTGTGATTTTTGTATATAGGTTGTATTTTTTAGCAACTTGTCCAATAACAATCAATTTGTCTGGCGTTATCTCGCCTCCAGGAATTCTAGGTACAACAGAGTATGTTCCTCCTTTTTGAATGTTGGCGAGATATCTGTCATTGCTGTCTTGTATTGGAGCTTGCTTAACAATTAAATCATTCCATAGACTGGAAAGAATACTTGCTACCGCCGGTTTGCAGGTTTCGCAACCATCACCTTTACCGTAATGGTCCAGCGCTTCGTCGTATGAACGTACATTGTTCATTCGAACTAAATCCATTAGCTCCTGACGGGAATAATCAAAGTGTTCGCAGATTACATTTTTGATGTATAATCCGCTTTCCTTCATTGTGCCGTTAATCAGGTCTTTTACAAGAGGAACGCATCCGCCGCAACAGGTTCCAGCTTTCGTGCATTTTTTTATTCCCTCTAATGAAGTGATATTGTCAAGCTTAACCGCATCGCAAATAGTACCTTTGCTTACTGATTCGCATGAACAGATCATGGCATCATCAGGTAAGCTCATTATTCCTGAGCCTTCACTTATGGCTCCGCCTCTAGCTCCAAGAATTAGATCTTCCGGATTTTCAGGAAGGGTAATTTTATTCTTTACATTTTGAAGAAGGATGTTGTAGTCGTCAGCGTCGCCGATTAAAATACCTCCAAGAAGAGTGGTCCCGTCATTGCTGATGTTGATTCTTTTATATACGCCTTTGTTGGTGTCTTCAAATAAAATAGTCTTGCAGTCCGGATCGTTTATAAATGGATCTCCAAAGCTGGCTACATCAATACCAATCAATTTTAGTTTGGTGCTCATGTCAAAGCCGGTAAAGCTCTTGTCTGCTTCAGAAAGTTTAGCAACTACAACATCTGCCATTTCATATCCCGGTGCAACCAGTCCATAGATCATTCCGCTATGGAGTGCACATTCACCTATTGCAAAAATGTTTTCATCATTGGTTTGCATGAAATCGTTAACCACTATTCCGCCTCTTGTACCAATTTCAAGCCCAGACAGCTTAGCCAGTTCATCTCTCGGTCTGATTCCTGCAGATATCACCAGCATATCTACAGCTAAGGCTGTTTCATCGGCGAATTCAAGGGCTTCAATTTTACCATCGCCTGCAATTCTTAAAGTGCTTTTATTTAGATGAATATGAAGACCTAGTTCCTTAAGCTTCATTTGAAGCATGCTGCTTCCTGGTTGATCTATTTGCCTAGGCATTAATCTCGGAGCAAATTCGATAACATGTGTCTCTTTTATTCCAAGATCCAATAGTGCTTTTGCGGCCTCAAGTCCTAATAAGCCCCCGCCCATAACAGCGCCATTTTTGGCTTTAGAAGCGTAACCGCTTATTAATTCTAAATCTTCAATGGTTCGGTAGACGAAAACTCCTTCTTTCTCTATGCCCGGTATATCAGGAACAAATGCGGATGAGCCTGTTGCAAGAATCAGGTAATCGTATTTTTGGATGCTGCCTTTTAGTGAATGTATAGTTTTATTTGCCCTGTTTATTTCCTGAACAGGATCATTTAAATGAAGCTGAATATTATTTTGTTCGTACCATCCGGCAGGAGACATTGAAAGATCTTCCGCTGTTTTGCCATTAAAGTACTCGCTCAGGTGGACCCGGTCGTATGCAGGTCTTGGTTCTTCACCAAAAACAATCAATTGATAGGCATTTGTCTTTGCTATAAGCTTTTCGCAGAACTTATAACCAACCATTCCGTTACCTATTACTATAATTATTG
>CAMPKG010000291.1 GCA_946887085.1 uncultured Sphingobacteriales bacterium | reverse complement strand
GAGTATAACATCTGGAGGTTTTTTCTGAAAACTCTTCTAAGAAAAAACGGGGAGCAGGGTATTTCTGATCCCTGGCGCGATTTCTTCGACATTGAGAATATTTTGCCGGCATCGTTTTCAAGGCATTCGCTGCCAGCAGTTAACATCTCTGAAGACGACAAATGTTATTGTGTGGATGTGGTTGCCCCGGGGTTCAAGAAAAATGATTTCCATGTGAATGTGGATGATGACATGCTCACCATCAGTGCCGAGACAAAGTCGGAAACGCCGGAAAGCAATGACAAGAATCGGGAGTTCAGCCGCAGGGAGTACAGCTACAGTTCATTTACCCGCTCGTTCAGGCTGCCCGATAATGTGAAGGACGAATCCATTTCGGCAAACTATACGGATGGGATATTGCACCTGAACATTCCGAAATCGGCACCAGAGAACAGGCCTAAGAAGGAGGTGAAAATAGATTAAACGAGGGGCGTCGCAAGACGCCCTTTTTGCTATAAATTGATAAGCAACAGGTTTTTATCGTAACTTGTAGACTATGAGGTATTTGCTGTGTTTATTGATGGTGTTGCCATTGAGCGGTTTTGGACAAGCTAAGAGATTTGATTTTGAGGCCTTCATGGTACATGATTGTATCAATTTCGTGATCACCCAGTTCGCTAAGAAAAACGATAGCGTAGTATGCCAGCTTGCTACCCGGCAACTGAAGCCGGAAACGAAGACCATCTTCATCATGAAGAACGATTACCTGAAAGATGTACCAGCGCAGGTAAACGGTTATAACATTCGCCTGGCCGATATAAAAGAAGATGCAGACATGCTCTACCGCCAGCAACGCGACAGCAGCGCAGTGATACTTTACCTGAGCGACGGGCTCGCCAAACACTCCTACTGGACAGTATGGGTCATGCCGATGAAAGCGCAGCGGAAGACCTTTAAGAAAACTACAGTGGGGTATGAGAACGGCGGTTTCAAAGCCATCTTCTTTTTCAACGATGCCAATGCGAAATTTGTGTTCGACAGGACAGAGTGTTTTTAGAGCGAATGAAAACCTATTTCACACTTTTTGTAATTCTCCTTTTAATATCCTGCGGCAAAATAGCGCCCGCGGGATTTTGGATCGGGTATAAAAATGGCGACATCAAGGTAAAGGAACAAGACAACGGGCCATGGGGTGGATACTCAAGATTTCATTGGGTTTCTCAAGAACACGCGTTTGACCCCAAAGACGTCCAAACCTTTGCAAAGGCAAATGGATGGAGTCTTATTGATAGCTTGACCGTTGACGAATTCGTCTTACTAATAAAGTCGAATGGTAAAAAGCTAGACATGATGGATACTATTCAGGCCATTCGAGTCTATCGATTTGATACGGGATGGTTGCTTTTAGGGCCTGAACCCGATGAGTCCACGAGTCAAAATGGCTATGTACTTCTCTCTGAAGCCGGGGACCAAATGTCAGTTTATCATTTTTGGGGAGAATAAAATGTGCCAATAGCTACGGCCTTCAGGCCGTGGTGTGCAATACTCACCATAGGGCTTTAGCCCCAAACTCGCTATATATAACACACTCAATTTCTTATACCGCCTTCCTTTCGTACTTTTGGCATCCGTTTTATATTTAATGCAAAGTCATGGAATACGGTTTTAGCGAAATTGAACAGAAGTGGAAGAAGTACTGGAAGGAGCATAATATCTATAAAGTTAGCATCGATGAAAAAAAGCCTAAGTGCTATGTGCTCGACATGTTCCCTTACCCCAGTGGAGCGGGGCTGCATGTTGGCCACCCTTTAGGTTATATAGCATCCGATATCTATTCGCGCTACAAACGCCTGAGGGGCTTCAACGTGCTGCACCCCATGGGCTACGATGCCTTCGGCCTGCCGGCTGAACAGTATGCGCTGGAAACAGGCCAGCATCCCGCGGTTACTACGGAGAAAAATATAGCCCGCTATCGTGAGCAGCTCGACAATATCGGTTTCTGCTACGACTGGGACCGTGAGGTGCGCACGAGTGACCCGAAATACTATAAATGGACGCAGTGGATATTCCTGCAGCTCTTCAATAGCTGGTTTGACAGGAAGACAAACAAAGCACGCCCCATCAGCGAGCTGGTGAAGCTGTTCGAAAAAGAAGGCAACAACAAATATCCTTGTCCGCCTGATGATAGCCTTTGCTTTGATTCCCGCGCGTGGCGCAACTATACAGAGCAGGAGAAGCGCGAGATATTGATGCACTACCGCCTGGCCTACCTGAGCTATGCAGAGGTGTGGTGGTGCGAGGCGCTCGGTACTGTATTAGCGAACGATGAGGTAGTGAATGGTGTGTCGGAACGTGGAGGTTTTCCCGTCGTGCGCAAACAAATGCGCCAGTGGTTCCTGCGTATCACTGAGTATGCAGACAGGTTATTGGAGAGCCTTGACACACTTGACTGGAGCGATGCGATGAAAGAGATGCAGCGCAACTGGATAGGCAAGAGCAATGGCGCCGAAGTACGTTTTGATGTTTTCGGCTTTCACGATAAACACATCACGGTGTTCACCACAAGGCCTGATACTATTTTCGGTGTCGACTTCCTGGTGATGGCGCCGGAACATCCTTTGGTGGAAGAGATAATGACCGAAGAGCAGAGCGAAGCCGTGATGGAATACAAAGCATATGTGAGCAGCCGCTCTGAACGCGAGCGTATGAGCGAGGTGAAGCAGGTGACCGGTTGCTTTACAGGTGCCTATGTGATACATCCGTTCACGCATAAGAATGTGCCGGTATGGATATCGGAATATGTGCTGGCCGGCTATGGCACAGGCGCTATCATGGGAGTACCGAGCGGTGATGAACGCGATCATACTTTTGCGCGCTATTTTGATATACCGATCACCAATATCTTCGGGTTGCACTATAATGGTATCAATGCCTATACCGATAAACAAGGCACGCTGGACACAAGTGGCTTCCTCAGTGGCATCAAGATAACCAATGCAGGTGCTATTGCTATACGCGCCATAGAAGATGCAGGTGTAGGTAAAGAGAAAGTGAATTACAAACTGCGCGATGCAGGCTTCAGCCGCCAGCGATACTGGGGTGAGCCGTTCCCCATCATTTACATCAACGACCTGCCTTATGGCATCGACGAGCCGGAAGTGGATATACACCATACCGGGCACAACCTCCCGGTAGAGCTGCCGATGGTGCAGAACTACAAACCCGGCCCCGAAGGGCAAGGGCCGTTGGCTAATGTAGAAGATTGGGTGATAACCACGGGCGGCAAGCGGGAGACCAATACCATGCCGGGTTATGCGGGCAGCAGCTGGTACTTTCTGCGTTATATGGACCCGCACAACGATAAAGAGTTTGCGGGCAAAGAAGCTACCAGCTACTGGCGTGAAGTGGATATCTACATTGGTGGTACGGAACACGCGGTAGGCCACCTGCTGTACAGCCGTATGTGGACCAAAGTGCTGTGTGACCTTGGCCATATCAATTTCGATGAACCTTTCAAGAAGCTGGTGAACCAGGGAATGATACAGGGTATTTCGAAATTTGCTTACAGGCTGATAAAGACGGGAACCTTTGTATCGAAAAGTATACTGGAGAAAGTGCGCGACCTGAATTGCACAGATGAAAATATCAACTTCCTTCGGGAGCAGAACAGGTACAACAAGACTGAATCTGCACTGTTTGCCGGCGAAGTACCTAGCCAGGCATTACACAGCGATATCTCCTTCGTGAATGATAAAGACGAGCTGGATATTGAAAAATTCAAGCAGTGGCGTCCCGACTATGCAAAGGCAACCTTCATCGGCGAGAATGGTAAGCCGGTAGCTCCCGGCAACCCCTTCGTTTGCGTGAGCGAGGTGGAGAAGATGAGCAAAAGCAAGTACAACGTAGTTAATCCCGACGATATCGTAGCACAATACGGTGCAGATACTTTCCGCATGTACGAGATGTTCCTTGGCCCGATAGAAGTCAGCAAACCATGGGATACGAAAGGGATAGAAGGCGTGCACCGCTTCCTGAAAAAACTATGGCGTTTATACTTCGACGAGCAGAAGGGATGGATAGTGACCGACGAGCAGCCGAATGAAGCGGAACTGCGCGCGATACACAAAACGATAAAGAAAGTAGGAGAAGATATCGAGCGGTTCTCATTCAATAC
>CAMPKG010000290.1 GCA_946887085.1 uncultured Sphingobacteriales bacterium | reverse complement strand
GCGTTCAAGCATGCGCAATGCAGAGTTGGTTGTGTTCGACAGCTCGGGGCATTTTCCTTTTATCGAGGAGAATGAAAAATTTACCAGCGCCATACTGGCGTTTATGGGAAAGAAATAATTATCTCTTCTTAGGATAACTTACCTGCTGACTTTGCAGAACTGTATGGTCTCTTTCGCCGTAGAATGGAGGCAGCGGGTATCCGAGTTTGTCCATGATATGTTCCAGCATGGGCTCGTCATTTGGGTCGTACCGTTTGTTCAGGTTAAAGCCGTTGATCTTCGCCCAGGTCTGCCATTTGACGGCATAGAACCCGCTTTTATAATCCTGCAACATGCTGTAAACGTTCGCGCCTGTTTGCCGGGCTATCAGTTTCATCAGCAATGCGCCCTGGGTTTCGTTGATCTTCGTGAACTCGTCTTCGTAACGCAGGCGTAGTTCTTCCTCCCTGGCATCTACAAAGGATTTGCGCTGCTTCTTGTTGAAACCCGGATCCAGCGATCTTTCTTCCAGTTCTTTGTAGAGTTGAGTAGCCGCATTAAGGTAGGGGAGTATCGTGGTGATATAATACTTGGTCTGGTTGTACTGATAACGCACGGTGTCGTTATCCCATTTGCGCTCCGCCGATACGTTGACCGTCGGCAGCTTTACCATCAATATAGTATCCGGTTCATTCTGAGCAAATGCGGGCATGGTAGAAAAAACCGCAACAACAACCCCAAGGCACAGTATCCGCTTCATGAACTGTAAAGTTACAAGCCTTGTGCCAGATTTGCTGGCTTGTTAAACTAACCCAGGTGTTATTTAACAATCTTAGGCAGCCCGCCTGTGCGTCACATGAGTTATCGCTTTTTCCAGTTCCGATATACCTATCGGTTTAGGTAAGAACATATCTGCATGAGCTTCTTCGGCCAGTTTTTTACCTTCACTATTTGCAGAGATGCTGATGATGGGAATGTGGGCGTAATCGTTAGTGCCTTTCAGTAGCTTGGTTGCATCAAGCCCGCTCAGCACGGGCATCTCGTTATCCATCAGTATGACATCGGGTTTTATCTCCGATATCTTGTCTAAAATGTGCATGCAGTTCTGTTCCGTGTGCACCTCGTGTCCTTTTTTCTTAAGGATGAGGCTATACAAATTCAACACATCCATCTCGTCATCAAAAATCATGATCCTCATCTTACAAGTCTTTAGCCGATACCTATCATGTAAAATTGTGCCACGTAGCGGCTGTTTGATGCAGGCGGCAATGCATAACTGGCTGTAATTAAAGCTTTATGAAAGCTTTTGCAGCAGGTTATCGAAACCTTTTATATCATTTTCGGTAGTATCGAAAGAGCACATCAGGCGCGCTTCATTGCTGCTATCTTTCCATATATAAAAAGGATAGGCGTCCTGCAGTGGCTGGTTCCAATGGACAGGTAGTTCTGCAAACACCGCGTTGGCATGTACCGGTTTTGTGACTTTTATTTGCGGATATTTTAACAATGTTTTGTACAAGCTCTGCGCCATGGCGTTTGCGTGTGAGGCATGTTTCTTCCACGTATCGTTGGTGAGCATGGCCTCGAGCTGCGCGGCGATGAAGCGTGTTTTGGACGCAAGCTGCATGCTTTGCTTCTGCTTATAAGCGATGTGCTCCGACAGTTTTTTGTTGAACACCACTACAGCTTCACCGAACATCATTCCTGATTTAGTGCCGCCGAGTGATAGAATATCAATACCCGCTGAAGTGCTAATATCTTTTAATTCGCATCCAAGGCCCGCGGCAGCATTAAAGAAACGCGAGCCATCCATGTGCAGGAACAATTCATTCTTCTTTGCCAGTTCGGCAATTGCTTTTAGTTCTTCCGGTTTGTATACAGTGCCATACTCCGTCGATTGTGTTACCGAGAGCAGTTTGGTCTGTGCATAATGCACATCGCCTTTACGTACCAGTCTTTCTTCTATAACAGAAGGGGTGAGCTTGCCTTCTTCACTCGCGGTGAGCGGGAAGAACCTGCAACCGGTAAAGGTTTCCGGCGCCGAGGATTCATCGCAATATATGTGAGAGACGTCTGCGCAAAGCACAGCGTTATATGACTGCGTGGCGCTGCTGATGCTGAGCACATTGGCGCCCGTGCCATTGAAAACAAAATATACCTCCACATCGGCGTCAAACACCTCGCGGAAGAGTTTGATGGTGCGCTCTGTAATGTCGTCCGCCCCGTAAGAACGTGCATGCTCAACGTTGGCGCGTTGCAATGCATCCATCATTTCAGGCAATACGCCTGCATAGTTGTCACTGGCAAAACTTTTCATCGTTGTTGTGTTATTCGTCGATCTCGTTTATGGTGAGCTTAACACGCTGTATCCGCATGCGCTCTATCTGCAATACGGTAAAGTCGAACTGCTCGTGGCTTACGGTCTCATTCACGGCAGGGAATTTACCGGAGATCTCCAGTATCAGTCCCGCCAGCGAATCGGCCTCGCCACGTACCATTTCAAAAGTGTCGGACGGTTCACCTACCAGGCGGCATACATCGTTAATCAATGTTTTTCCTTCAAAGATGTAGTTATGGTCATCGATGCGCTTGAAGTGCAGGTCGTCGTCGTCAAACTCATCCTTGATATCGCCAATGATCTCTTCCATGATATCTTCCAGCGTCACAATTCCGGAAGTTCCGCCAAACTCATCCACTACGATCGCAAAATGTATGCGCTTCTGCTGGAATTCTTTCAGCAGGTCTTCTATCAGCTTGCCTTCGTGCACAAAATAGGCAGGGCGTATCAGGTTATGCCATTCAAAATTATCCTCCTCGCTGTGCGGCAGAATGTCTTTGGTATGTATCATACCGGCTACTTTGTCGAGGCTGCCTTTATACACCGGCATACGCGAGTAGCCCACCTCTGTGGCTATAGCCTGCATCTCCCGGAAATTAGACTCGAATGGTACACCGCTCACATCCAGCCTCGTGCGCATGATCTGTCGTACGGTGATATTGCCGAATTTCAGGATGCCTTTAAAGATGTTCACTTCTTCCCGTGTTGCTGTATGGCCCACGGTCAGTTCGATAGCCTGCTCAAAATCCTCGCTGGTGATATTGCCGGTGCTTTTGCCCATTTTTTCTTCTATATAGGAGGTAGAGGATACAAGCATGCGGCTTACCGGCTTGAAGACATTGGCGAGTATGTGCAATATGGGGGCGGCGAACAGCGCCATGCGCATATTGTTTTGTGTCGCATATACCTTAGGCAGCACCTCGCCGAAGAGCACCAGCAGGAAGGTGACCGCTACCACCTGTATCAGAAACGAGCTGAACGCGCTGAGGGTATCGGGCAGCATATCGCTAATCAGTACGTTGGTGGTGATGACGATGGCGATATTGATGAAGTTGTTGGCTACAAGGATGGTGGCCAGCAGCATCTTAGGCTGCTCCAGAAGGTTTACGGCCTGGCGGGCGCTTAGCTGGTCGCGGGTCTTCAGGTAGTTTACATCCTTTGCGTTCAGCGAGAAATAGGCCGTTTCGGCTCCGGCTGTTATTGCGGTCAAAAGCAGCAGCAGCAAAATGATGATAAGTAATATAGTAGTATTGGAGGCAGAGAAAACCCCATCTGATGCCTGGAGTAATAAGGTATTCAGTAACGTTTCGCCTTCGGCCTGGTTTCCCAATTGTTGGATAGTTTGGTGGTTTTCAAAATTAAAAAAAGGAAGGAACTTTCATTCCTTCCCTTTTCAGCTATATATCTTCGTGCCATTAAAAAGGCAGATCGTCTTTGGCTGCGGTGGCGGTTGGGTCGAAGCTCATGTCAGGGATCTCCGTATGAGTTTCAGCAGCCGGTGCTGCGTGTAATTCGGTGCCGTTTTCCTTGCGTTTGTCAAGCATCACCAGGTTGTCGCCCACTATTTCTGTGCTGAATCTGCGGTTCTTGTCTTTGTCTTCCCAGGTGCGGGTACGCAGGCGGCCTTCAATAAACACCAGGCTGCCTTTGTGTAAGTACTTCTGAGCCAGTTCTGCCAGCCCTCTCCATAATACTACTGTGTGCCACTCTGTCTGAGATACGAGGTTGCCGTTCTTGTCTTTAAAAGTTTCAGTCGTTGCGAGTGGGAATTTTGCTACAGCTATATTCCCCTCCAGGTATTGCAGGTCCGGATCCCGTCCCAAATTGCCGATCAACATCACTCGATTAACGCCTCTCATAAT
>CAMPKG010000289.1 GCA_946887085.1 uncultured Sphingobacteriales bacterium | reverse complement strand
GTGTTTTATTATTAAACATAGATTGGGTTATTATTAAGTAAGTATTAATAAGCGCTTAATTTCATCCAACACAAAAAATTTCGGACAAGGTAATTCATTTTTAAGATCACCGAAAACGCTTTCGGAATTCGCACATTCATCAATTTAACAAGAAGCCTATAAGATCATCAACCCTATCTTCCACACAAACAACAGTGTCGGGCAGATCTTCCTCCAGAGCTCTCATTACTGTATTGGCAATATCTTCTGCACTGCCCGGATCAAAACTTGCACTTGGCACAACTACTGAAGTTACATATGGAAGGTTAGCTGCCAGGACCTTCATCCCGGCCCTCGCCCCTTCCACAAGCCCCAGACCGAAGCTTTCGTAGTAGGATGGGTAAACGAGGTATTTACACTTTTGGTATAAAGGTCGAGGGTCAGTGTAACCATGATTAATTATGTTGATCCCACGATCCGACAAATTTTTTGCTTTTTGCTGCAACGCAGGCGACAGTTCGTCTATAGTTACGTGCAACACGGGTTTTTGTCCCTTCTCAAACAATATCTCCCAGGCCCCGAAAAGGTTTTCATAATTTTTATAAAAGGTGGGAGTACTTACGTATACAAACTCATTTGCTCTTGCTGTGGTTTCCAACTCCGCATCAGCGATCTTAAAGAAAGGAAAGGTCTTACAATGTTCTTTCTTTTTCAGGTGGGAGCCAACAATTGCCTCTACCATGTGAGAAGTCTGAACAATGTACTCATCAGTATTCTTATTGAAAAGCTTCACGAACTGAAAACGCAGGTAAGCACCCCAGAAGCCTTTTCGAAAAGGATGTTTGTCACTCTCTATCAGCAATATATTGTGGAAGTATGTTGCAGATGGAACTTTGCACCGGATGGGCGGTGGGGTGTTTGCAAAACAGAATACTTTACTGAACCTGGTAAGATTGTTTTTATAGAAGCGGTATCTTCCTATTAGACTACCACGAAGATGCTCATGCTGAAAACCGGAAACATCATGAGTAAACCGTGCATCAAGCAATAAGTAAAATTCCTTTTCCAGTTTATGTTGCCTGATAGTATCAACCAGGTACCTAAGGAGCGCCGGCCCGCCACCTTCATTTGCAATAAACAAAGCGTCAATCAGAATCATCAGTCCACGTCAACCGGCAGCATTTCGATAACTGGCGTATTATTTGCAATTTTTCTTAACACTGTTGAATGGTACGAAGGCCCCCACTTTTCAGCTGTTTTTCTTGCATTGAGGCCGAGCATTGCTCGCTGCTCTACAGAAAGATCGAGCATTGTTTTCAATTTGTTACACAGGTCGTCGACATTACCGCTTTCGAATAACCAACCGTTGTATCCATCAATAATTCTGTCGACTCCCGAACCCGCTTCGTTAGAACAAATTACCGGTAACCCGCAAGCCATCGCCTCGAGCACTGCATTGGGAAAAGGGTCGAAACGTGAGGGATGTAAAAAAATGTCAGCAAGCTGATATTTTTTCAACAACACCGGCGGTTCGATCCACCCGGAAAGGACCACGTTTTCTTCCAATCCCAATTTTTTTATTTGTTCCTCCACAACATTCCTGTCCGGCCCTTCACCAGCTATGTCCATCATAAAGCTGTAGCCCATCGCCTTAACTTTCGCGAGCGCTTCCAGCGCTATGTCATAACCTTTATGGGCATTGTCGAGCCTCCCCGATGCAAATATGAGCGGCGCCTGGTGATTGTCGCCCTTCGGTTCCGGGTGAAAATATTCCAGATTGGTAAGAAATGGATAATTGACAAGTTTAGACTTTTCGACGCCCGATTGGTAAAATGCCTCTACACCGGGCTTACCTGTTGCCAGCACATACCTGCTTTTTCTGATCACATAGTCAAGCCAAAGTTTACGAAGGGTTTGCTTGAGTCCTGTACGCTTTCTGATGGCAGGAGTATCTGAATACAACATGTACGGATAGCCCTTAAGCGCCAGCAACGTCAACATAACCATCATCGTTGGCTCATTCCATCCTGCAACTACGATATTGTTATAGTGTTTCCATTCTCCTCTTTGCAAAAAACCCCAGTCAATTTCCAACGGCGTTTTTTCAAGGCAATAGGCAGTATCGTCTGAAAAATCGGTTTGCCAGGGATATTTACTGATCTGTTTCTGAAAATACACGACATCAATTGTAATTCCCGACTGACGCAACATGTCTACCAGGTACTGATGATAGTGATTCGGGTGCGGAGAACACCATAAAAAATCTTTCTTACCTTCTTTCATACCAGGCTTTGATATATAGCCATGTAGTCTTTGGCAATTTTTTCGGGTGCAAATCTTCTTACATTATCAAAACCCCTGTCTACAATATCGTCGGCCAGGGTATCTGAGGACACGAAGTCAGTAATTGCTTTTCTGATATCGTTTACGTTATAAGGGTTTATTATAATAGCACCATCTCCCGCTATTTCGGGCATGCTGCATATATTAGATGTAATAACCGGGCGCCCTATTGTTTGCGCTTCAACTATTGGCAAACCAAATCCCTCATATAGCGAAGCGAAATACACGATGTCGCATTGGCGATACTGGGTTATCATTTCGTCGCGCGACAAATCAACATGCTGCTCAAAATCAATATTCTTCTCTCTGAGCTTATTCTTCAATTCGTCATTAAGCCGGTTAACAAGCACGAGTTTGCACGGAAGGCCTTCAACAGCATCAATCAATCGGTCAAGATTTTTATTAATGCCGGATCCGATCTGCAATATCCTGGGGTAAGACCTGTTCAGTTTTTTTTCGTCTTTAAAAAACCCTACCGGCGCCGGATCGTAGATAACTTTGATCTTGTCGGGAACGATACCAAAATTGGCCACTAGTCTTTTTTTAGTAAAGCCAGATATAGCGGTTATGGTTTTCACCCTGCTCAAGGGTAGCTTCCACCAAAGCGCTTTATAAACTTGCTTTCTCCATCCCTTTAAGGTTATTTCGTAGTGGCCAACGTCGTGTACCGTAAGTATGGTACGCGCAGGCGGCAAATTCAACGCGAGATAATTGCAATCGCCGGTGATATGGAATATATCTGATCTAATTTTTGCTACATCTTTAATATTGCCGGGTAGCCCCTTCGCCCCGTTCACAAACCATTCTGCCTGTTGCACCGGCTCCGTCACATGTTTCCTCACATTGCTGAACACCTCTTCAATTGAAAAACCGCCCGGTCGCAAAGGACGGTATAGATATGTTACCTTCAAGTGGTTAACCCCTCCCTGCGCAAAATCGACAATACTTCTTTTGCCCTGGCATCAAGGCTATGGTCTCTCAACGCGCGTTCATATCCTCTCTCTGCGATCCTCCTTCGCTCATCTGGGTGCTCTATGTAATATTTGATCTTCTCCCTCAGTTCATCTGTATCGCCATAACACGCCATCTCTTCACTCTCCTCGAAACATTGCTGTACTTCATCAGTTCGCTCGTGCAACATAAATCCGCCAGCCGCAGGGATATGAAAAGTCCGGCTTGTTATCTGGTCTCCATTGGACGATCCTATCCTTGCTTCCGATAATATGCCTAAATTAACAGCGGTGCCGCTGATAGCCATAACATATAAGTCGCCCAGCAGTTCTTTATTTTCTAACGTAGGCCTGATCGCCTCAGTCGTTGTTTTCTCCCATTGATTTCCCCAAACCTTTAACGAATATCGAGAGTTGACAAGTTCGGAAATCACAGCTTCTTTTTTGGGCGACCATGTACCGATAAAGGAAACATCACATACAAAGGGATTGTCGGCACTTTTAATTGGCCGATGTATATCCGGGTCAAAACCGTGCGGGATGAATGCGGCAGTAGTATATCCGAATTTTTCCCTCAGATCCGTCAGTCCAAACGTCTTGGTTGTAAAAACAAAGTCGTAAAGGTTCATTGTTTGAGGCAACAGTTTCCCATGCGCAAACATGCTGACATCCGGAAAAAAATTTATTATCGGCGTTCCTGTCTTCTTGACATCCGTTACCGTTTCTGGCCGCACGAATGCGCCTTTATAAATTAATACAAGGTCAGGTTGAAATGCTATAAAAGCGTCCCTGATGCGATCGTTAAACTCACCTATAAAGGTGTTTCTTGAAAGCCTGGATATTATTTTGGCCTTAAGGCTTTTTGCATCGAGCGGAATATGATAATATTCATCAACGATCTGAACCTGGTGCCCTAAACGCAAAAAAGCTTTAAAC
>CAMPKG010000288.1 GCA_946887085.1 uncultured Sphingobacteriales bacterium | reverse complement strand
AGAGGCAGTTCAAAGCCGGATCCATGGTCCCGTTCTATATAATCATGAAATTCGGGATCACCCTCGAAAACATATTGGTAAAAACGGTCGCCTATTAAGGATTGCCCATGCTCATCTGATCCTAATCCGTAGTGCTGGTATATCTGTAAACTAATAAAAATGGATATGGCAAGAAGGAGCAGGCCAGGGCATATTTTCAGAAGAAACTGTTTCATCAAAGAGTTGATAGCTAATACAGGATGTTGCAGGCGTAAAAGTAGTGGGGTTTCTCCAAAACAAAAATAGCCATCTTGCGATGGCTATTTCCTTTTGTTCGTCGGGGAGACAGGATTCGAACCTGCGACCCCCTGGTCCCAAACCAGATGCGCTACCGGCCTGCGCTACTCCCCGAACTTTTTTAGTTCACCAGATGTCCCGCCGTGGCCGGACTATTCCCCGAACGCATTGACAGTAACCTGTCAATTATTTTGTTTGCGGTGAGGGCGGGATTCGAACCCGCGGTACGGTTTAACCCGTACGACAGTTTAGCAAACTATTGGTTTCGGCCACTCACCCACCTCACCTATACAAGCTGCAAGCTGCGCTCACAGCGAAAAAGAGCTTGTTTCATTTCCCTTTTGGGGACTGCAAAGATAGATTTATTACCGAAATAACAAAAAGAATTTAGGCCAATTTTAAAGGCTTGCGAGCTGCACTTTTTGCTGAAGCTCAAGCAGATGTTCTTTATACTCCGAGTCAGTATCCATGAGGTTCTCCACGGTCTGGCAGGAGTGTATCACGGTCGTATGGTCAAATCCTCCAAAGTGTTCGCCGATATTCTTCAGCGAGCTCTTCGTGAACTTTTTGGCGAGATACATTGTTATCTGGCGCGCCTGCACCACTTCGCGCTTGCGCGTTTTGGCCAGCAGCCTGTCGTATGGTAGGTGGAAATATTCGCACACCATCTTCTGGATATTCTCGATCGTAAGCTCGCGTGCCGCCGTCTTCACGAAATTCTTCATCACGCGCTTGGCCAGATCTATATCTATTTCCTTTTTATTCAGTGTAGCCTGGGCAAATAAAGCTATCAGCGCACCTTCCAGTTCGCGTACATTGCTCTGCACATTGTAGGCCACATATTTCACTACGTCTTCAGGTATTTCCAGGCCTTCCTGTTTCATTTTCACCTGCAGTATCTGCTGGCGTGTTTCAAAGTCGGGTGCCTGTATATCGGCGTTCAAACCCCAGCGGAAACGGCTGAGCAGGCGCTCCTGCATACCCTCCATATCCTTGGGAGGTGTGTCACTGGTCAGGATGATCTGTTTGCCACTTTGGTGCAGATGGTTGAATATCGCAAAAAATACATCCTGTGTTTTGATAGCCGGGACGAACAAATGTATATCATCAAGTATCAACACATCTATCAGCTGATAGAAATGGATGAAATCATTGATCTCGTTATTCTTTGAATGCTCGATGAACTGGTTGATGAATTTCTCTGCGCTTACATATAATACAGCCTTGTTTGGATGTAGCCTGCGCACCTCGTTACCAATGGCCTGCACCAGGTGGGTCTTACCCCAACCTACACCGCCAAATATAACCAGCGGATTAAAAGAAGTGGCACCCGGTTTCTGCGCCACATGGAAACCTGCAGAACGGGCCACGCGGTTGCAATCGCCTTCTACATAATTATCAAACATGTAGTTGGCATTCAGCTGCGGGTCTATCTGCATACGCTTCAGGCCCGGTATTGCATATGGGGTTTTGATATTATGCGGATCATCCCATTTCAGCGGCATGTCCACATAGTTATTCTCCCTTGACGGTTTTGTATGTGTGCTACCGGGCATGTTGATGGAGGCAGGCTTGCGCGTGCTGTTACTTTCCATCATGATACGGTACTCCAACCGTCCATCCTTACCCAACACACGTTTGATCGTCTTACCAAGTAATTCCACGTAGTGCTCTTCCAGCCATTCGTAAAAGAATTGACTCGGTACTTGCAAGGTGAGCACATTATTAGAAAGGGCAACTGCTTTTATCGGTTCAAACCAGGTTTGAAAAGTGCGCCAGTTTACGTTATCCTTTATAATACCCAAACATTTGTCCCAGGCTCCCTCCGCATCGTTTAAAACATTATTAGTGGTGTTGTAAATATTATTATCCATTTGTGGAGTTACTCATTCAAGTTAATACCAATTTTTCAAAACCGGCAATAGTAGAGCGACGAAAATTTATCCCGGAAAACATTTATAAAAATTTTACGGATCAGATACAATCGCCTAACTAAAAAAATTATTAAACTCAGACGCTACAAAGCCTTACTGCACGGTGTTTTTTCATTCATCTTTCCTACCCCAAAGCAGGACGACGAAATTGCTAACAATTTGTTGAAAAAAAAAATTTTCTCCCCCTTGTTTGTTTACCTGTTATTACAGATTGGGCATTTAAAAGTTTGGAACTGTTTTTGCTAAAAGAAAAAAATTTTCTCTGCTTTCTTCCCGGAAAAGTTACGATTATTTCCGACGGCAGAACCGGACAATTTGCCCTGACCATTTTTAGTTTTAATGTCAGGAGGCGGCAACGTTTTTTACCAGGCGACAGACAAAATTTTGGGTAATGAATTCATTGCGATACGCGGCGCCGGCGATACCATTTGCCCCATCACTCATCCGCGGCGCGTTCGGTAAAAATAAATTGAAGCCTATGAGACAGATGGGCTAAAGAGATTCGGCAGTTCAGGGGGTGATGCCAAATAGTAACCGGTAAACAAAAACCTTTAAAATATTGTTGCCGGGTTTGCCACGTTTTCTATTTACATTTCAGAAAATCTATTGTTATGAAAAAGTTTATTTCCAATCTGCACTGTTCGCAACTATGGTAGGTACAACTACTGCGCAAACAATAACTGGAATACGCCTAACTGGATCCAACTGGGAGGAACCGGGTGCGCAACAACGTGTGAAGAAATAATTACGATAGAAAAATCGCAACCGACCATTATTTTCGCCGGCAGGATGAAACTTTTCACAACCCTGTCGGCGATCCTGTTTTTAAGCATCGCACATTGCGCAAAGGCGCAGGAAGGAAATGAGATAGCCATTAATGGTGGCATTCGTTACAACTTTGGAGGCATCGGATCCATCCATCATGTGCTCAATGCTGATCGTGGCCCTCAAATTGCATACGGAGTTGAAGTATTCGGTCCAGATAGCGTTTTTGAATATCGGACGAAGAATACATATAGCGCCGGGTGTCTACTGTAACATTCCTGTATCGGTTTCCTTTGGCTATATCTATGCGGGCGTTACGCTGAGAACATATACCACTACCGATTTTAGAGAATTTAGCCTTACGGGGGGGCCGCATGGCGGTGTGGTAGTAAACGTCTATAAGCGATTTGGCATAAATGCGGAGGGAGGCTATCGATTAAAACAAAAGCGACTGGGTGTCGGGGGCAACTTTTTCCTGGCAACCATAGGCCTCCGCTATAACCTTTAATTGCCTTAATTTGCAATGATGAACGATATTCAACTAAAACTAAACGAAACCGGTAAAGGCGCGTTTGTGATAGAAGAAAATGGCGAGCAACTAGCCGAAATGGCTGTCAGTGTTGCCAACGGCATTCTTATAGCTTATCATACCGAAGTATCAGATAAACTGGCGGGACAGGGTGTTGGTAAAAAGCTCCTGAATGAAATGGTGGATTATTCCCGTGCTAATAATTTAAAGGTTGTTCCGCTCTGCCCCTTCGTAAAGGCACAGTTTGAACGGAGTCCTGAGAAATTCGAAGACATCTGGAAACATTAAAGCCGGCATAAGCCGGCTTTTCCTTGCCATGGCTACCGGCCAGTATCACCAACAGTAGTATCGGGAATAGGGGTAACGACTGTATCGGGCGCACCGCCACCGGTAATCCCGCCTGCTGTATTATCGGCAGCTGGCACAGTTGTCAAAGAATCGGCGGTCATTGTTTCGTCCGTAGAAGTTTCCCCGCATGATGCTGCAAACAAGCCGACGAAGCCCAGCAGCAAAACGATCTTAATCTTTTTCATTGTGATCTCCTTTTAGTTTTATACTCCGGCAGGTAATATTGTAACCTTGCCGTTATATAGAAATTTTAGCCCAACACGTTTCACGCTGACTATAAGTATGGCATAGAATTTTATCGGACTCTCCAAAAACTGGTGAATGGGCTTCATCCTGCAAATTCTGGTAAACGCTGCTATAC
>CAMPKG010000287.1 GCA_946887085.1 uncultured Sphingobacteriales bacterium | reverse complement strand
TTCGTTCTATATATGGAAGACTGAGAATTATTTCCCGATATTTTTCTATCACCTGCTGGCCGGGGCGCTGATCGATACCAATGCGATCTATCTCTCCTGGTTCAGCCTCTTCTCGCTGACGCTGCTTTTATTGTTTCCCTGGCAATATAACCTGGCCGGGCGATGGGTTTTCGCAAAATGGCTGCTCATATTCCTGGAGATGGCATTTTTCATCCTGCTGTCTTCGAAGATGCTCATCTTATTGTTTTTTGCACTGTTTGTCCCCTATTATTTCCTGAAGCTATTCAGGCAAAAGCAGCGGTTTGCCTGGGGCAAGATCACAATAGCAGCAGCCATCTTCACCGGGCTGTTCACCTATATTTTTACCACCGATAACCTGATACGGCAGCGCTACCAGGATATCTTAAAGAAATCAGACCTGAGCCAGGCCTGGCTGGATAACTACGAAAATGTAGATGAAGGGAAGCTGAGCAACCTGACCAAACGGGTGTTTGCCTGGAGGCTGGGTATCGAAAACGTGGCGGAGAATAATCTCTGGCTTACCGGCTGCGGCAACGGAGATGCACAGAACCTGCAAAACCAGCGAATGGTGCGATATAAGGTAAGGAACGTTGAAGACGAGGTAGGACAAGTATCAGAGCTTTATAATATTGATCTGCATAATATGTTTATTCAGTCGCTGCTGATGATCGGTTTGCCGGGGCTAGCGGTCTTTTGTGTACTGGTATTCATGCCTTTACTAAAAACCAGGAAAAATGCGTTCACGCCCGTTTTTGTAATATTTAACATAAGTGCAATTTTGTTTATGATGCAAGAATCGGCCCTGCAAACACAGGGTGGGATTGTTTATTATTCATTTTTTGCACATGTTTTCTGGAACATTTATTATGGTGATCGACAGGAAAAAACACATTGAAAATCATTAAAATCTGGAAAAAATTTAGGAAATTTGCGCCCGGAACAAAATTTGACACGATTTTTGCTGTTAAATAGGGAGTTATCCCAACCAAGCCAGATTTAAAGTACGCATGGAACAACCTTTTGTTATAAAACTGCCTGTCACTCAAAGCTCCAGGCCTGCCGCCCCGCAGTCTGACATTGCGGAGATACGCGAGATGTTTCGCGAGATAGGCCATAGGTACATGGTTTACCAGCCGCCTGCTTACTATTCTGCTCTTAAAAGGGCGATGGACATGACGGTATCGATGGTGTTCATCCTGCTGGTGATGTCATGGGTTTACCCGATCGTTGCTTTACTGATAAAACTTACTTCACGCGGCCCGGTATTCTTTATCCAGAAACGTACAGGTTATAAAGGAATGGATTTCGACTGCTTCAAATTCCGTACGATGTATGTGAACGACGAGGCCGATACCAAACAAGCTACTTCTAACGACAAACGCATCACGCTGGTAGGGAAGTTCCTCCGCCTGACGCATCTGGACGAGACTCCCCAGTTCTTCAACGTACTGCTGGGCGATATGAGCATTGTAGGCCCGCGCCCGCATATGCTGTACCATACGCGTTATTACGCTCAAACGATCCCTTACTATAACCTGCGCCACGAGGCTGTTCCCGGTATGACCGGAATGGCCCAGATCAAAGGTTATATTGGCGAGATCAACATGGAGCGTGAGCTGCGCAAGCGCATCCAGTGGGATATCTACTACCTGAAGAACCGCAGCATCTGGCTCGACATTACCATTGTGTTCACCACTTTCGCGCAGGTTATCGTGAAAGGTGTGCAGGGCATGTTCCGCAAGGACTAATGTTATCCTTTTAAGTTCAATTTCACTTTTATTGCTCGTGGTCTGCTTTTTATACTTAATTTTTAGGTATAAAATCACCAGGACATGCCAGTTATCATAGCCGCAACCGATTTCTCCGCCGCAGGCAACAATGCCGTGCGCTATGCCCATGCAATGGCAGCCGCTTATAGCTGCTCACTTCACATCGTGCACTCTTACGTTATACCGGTGGCCTATGGCGACACGCCTGTGCCTTTGGTACCTATAGATGACGGACGCGAGATAGCAGAGGAGGGAATGGGCCAACTGACCAAACAGCTGGCTCCGGGCACCGAAGTGCTGACGCACATAACTTACGGAGACATTACTGATGCTTTGCAGGAGTACACCGAAAAGGTGCAGCCATGGATCATAGTGGTTGGCAATAGCTCTGATGAGGATACCAGGTTCTGGCTGGGCAGCAATTTGATAAGCGAGTTAAAGGACCTGCCCTATAATGTACTGGCGGTGCCACCAACTGCGACCTTCCAGCCCGTAAAAAATGTTTGCCTGGCCTGCGATTTCAAACAAGTGACGGATGTGTTTCCCGCGGCCGATATTACCGGGATCGTTCAAGCAACCGGCTGCACGTTACATGTGCTCAATGTCGACCATGACAACAAGCATTTTGCGCTGGATATGCCATTGAATGCTGAGTTGATCCATCAGCATCTTTCTTCAGTTGATCCTCAATACCATTATATAGATAACGACGATGTAGAAACCGGTGTCACGGGTTTTGTCGAAGAAAAAGGCATGGACTGGCTGGCCGTGATACCCCATAAACATTCATTCTTCGAAGGATTGTTCAGGAAAAGCCATACTAAAGCGCTGGCGCGCATGAGCAATATACCGTTGCTGGCATTACATGAGCAGGAAAAGAAATAAATAAATACAGGGAATGGCTAATGATCTGCGTGTTGGCGTTTGGCTTCCGCCTTTTCTTTTTTCTCAGCTTTCTCTTTTTCTTTTTTGGTTTGCTGCATTTTCAGGAAGAGACGTACACCTCGTACGCCCATCTGCACCATTTTCCATTTCAGGTAGCCGCCCAGTACTTCGCCGGCAAAGGTTTTGAGAAAGCTTTTTTCTGTTTTGCGGCCAACGAGTTTTATCAACGGTAAACCCCAGGCAAGCGCGCTGTCAGTAAATGTTCGCGAGGTGAGTATATCGCCGAGCATAGACAGGATATCACTCGGTGAATCCAGCCCTGCGTCTTCCACCACTTTTTTCGTTCCCCGCTTCAGTTTTATCTCCGGCAGCACATCTGGTTTTGAATGTTTGGCTGCATACTTCAGCACCTGCTTTTCCCTGCGCAGTTCTTCGAGGCTGTTCAGTCGTTTCGGGTAGATCTTCATCCGGTGGGGTGGTGATTAAGCAGCTTGATTTTGGTTGTTCCTGTTTTGCTCCTCTTCATCGTCATCATCGCTGCTGGTAAGCATGCGCACGAATACGCCTGCAAAAGCTTCCACTATCGGTTTGCGCAGCAGGAAAAGCAGCACTACCAGGAGAATATAAACCCCGGTGGTGAGTAAATAGCCCAATGCCCTGGAGTCCGTCATTGTCGTGAACAGTTCACCCAGCGATATGCCGAGGAAGATCAGGATAGTGACTGCGAGGAACAGGCAGATAAAAACGAAAATAAGATAGCTCAGTACGTTGGATGTACGTTCTATTACAGTCAGCTTGGCCAACTGGATACGCACGTCAACATAATGAGCTATTTTATCTTTCCACTTATTGATGAAGTTCATCCTGGAGTTTTATGCGTTGTAGATCTCTTCTTCCAAATCTACATGCTTCTTGTTGAACTTGCCCTTAAGTGTGCTCAGGCGGTCTTTAATACGATCCAGGCCTTCCTGGCGTGTGTCTTTGTCAGTTGCAAGGATGTAACCTACTGCTGCGCCGATAGCAGCACCAATCAATAGTGTAGCAACAGTTTTACCGGTGTTGTTAGCCATAACTCAAATTTTAAATAGTCAAACGGAAATATCTCTACAGCAAAAATAATAAATATCATGCCATGGCTATCAAGCATATATGGCAGCATTTTAAATGATCGTTATCAGCGGGCCTATGCGCGGTACAGATTTGTTATAGATAAAACGCAATGAACCTTTTAAATACCGATACCCTGAAGCAATACCTGCTTATAGGGCTGATCATCATAGTAGGCTATGCACTGGGCCGGGAGTTGTATATCTTCTTTCCGGGCATACTGGGCGCTATCACCCTCTATGTGCTGATGCGGCAGGAGTTCTTCTTCCTCACCGTTATCAAAAACTGGAAGAAATGGTTCGTGGCCATCCTGTTCATTCTCGGGGCTATCGTGGTGTTCGTGCTGCCGATAGTGGCGCTGCTGCAGGTGCTGCTGCCCAAGTTCTCAGCCTTTCTCAGCGATCAAAGCCAATTGAATACCATTCTCGATACCCTCTCCAAAAAATTACAGGAGATATCGCCA
>CAMPKG010000286.1 GCA_946887085.1 uncultured Sphingobacteriales bacterium | reverse complement strand
TGTCTATGATCTGCCGGCAACAATTCCTGTGATCGCAGATGCTGCCGGCGAGGTTCTCGTAATACCGGGCGTTACCTACCGGGGGTTGAGCCAGTTTGAAATTCAGTATCCTTTCTTCACTTCTTACAAAACTACCATCGCACCCGGGAAGGGTGAAGTGATCACACTAGCGCCCGAGTCGGCATATGTACCATCTGCAAAGTTTCAATGGATCGAAGATTTTGACAGGGGTAATACTTTTGAGAAGGTTTCAGATAATGCTGATGACACCGCATTGATCCAGACAACTGAAGCAGGAAAAGTTTTCGAAGGGACGGCATCGGGCCTCATCTCGCTTACTTCAACACATCGCACATCAGAAAGCATTACCGGCAACGGTTTTCCAATAGGGCAGGGGAAGTCGTTCCTTGAGATCAATTACAAGGGGACGGCCTCATTTACGGTAGGCCTCCAAACGACAGTCGCCGGCGAGATCAGGTATTCTTATCTGGCCGGTATCAACCCAAAGGAAGAGTGGAATAAACTATACGTAGATCTTGAGTCATTTACAGCAGAGAATAAAGCTTCGGAATACAGGGTTATGATAAAATCTACGTTGGCAGAAGGCGCTAACGAAGGTTATGTACTTCTGGACAATCTTAAAGTGATCTCATATTAATTATTGCATGCGCCTAACCCCTGTAAAAAAACGAGCGATACGCCAGCTGATAATGCTGGACTATGGAGCCGCTGCCATTGCCTGGATGGTTTTCTGGGCATACCGGCACCAACTGCTCGGGCGCTCGCAGTTTTTCGAAGCCTGGGAGTTATTGCAGGCAAGGGATTATTTTTTTGGTATCGTCGTAATACCGGGTGGATGGCTGCTTTTGTACCTTTTGTCCGGAGCATATTTTGATCTCTATAGAAAATCACGTCTTAACGAGATTAACAGAACGCTCATCACCTGTATAATGGGCAGTGTGTTTATTTCGCTGTTTGTATTCGCCAACGATGCCACAGATTATTCCTACTTCATCCGGATGACAGGGCGATACCTGTTGATACATACTGTATTCACGCTCACATTGCGCCTCATTATGTTCCGCAGCGTGAAGAAGAACCTGATAGAAGGGAGAGTGGGTTTCAATACATTGATCATCGGGGGCAACCAGAAAGCCATCAACATTTATAAGCAGGTTACAGAAAGTCGCAAAGTGTTGGGTAATATTTTTAAAGGGTTCATCTATTCCAATCTGGAATCGGCCAATGGTATGAGCAAGTACTTACCCCAATTAGGGCATCTTGCTGAGCTTGAGAATATCATAGACAGCCATGGTATAGAGGAAGTGGTCGTCGCGGTCGATTCTTCGGAGCATCATTTGCTGGAGAATATACTAACGCGGCTCAGTTATCGTCCCGTGGTTATAAAGGTGCTTCCCGATATGTACGATATCATATCAGGTTCGGTGAAGACAAGTAATGTGTATGACGCGGTGCTGATACACATACACCCGGACCTGATGCCCGACTGGCAGCGGGTAGTGAAGCGTACCATTGACATTGTTGTGTCGCTGTTGGCGCTGCTAATACTGTCGCCTGTGTTTCTTTTTATTGCTCTTAGGGTAAAGCTTTCATCCGCAGGACCGATCATTTACAGTCAAAAACGCACCGGTCTTTATGGCAGGGAGTTTTTTATTTTTAAGTTCCGGTCGATGTACCTGAACGCAGAAGATAAAGGGCCTTCTCTCTCCAGCAAAACAGATCCGCGTATTACCCCATGGGGCAGATTTATGCGCAAATGGAGGTTGGATGAATTACCGCAGTTTGTCAACATACTGAAAGGAGATATGTCGCTGGTCGGCCCGCGTCCTGAACGGAAGCATTTTATAGATATCATTAGCCAGACTCACCCGCACTATAAATACCTGCACAAAGTAAAACCCGGGCTTACCTCTTGGGGAATGGTGCAATATGGTTATGCTGAGAATGTAGACCAGATGCTGGAACGTATGAAATATGACCTGCTCTACATTGAGAACTGCTCGCTGGCGCTTGATCTGAAGATAATGCTGTATACCCTGATGGTTTTATTCCAGGGTCGTGGGAAATAGCAGCCCGTTGTTCACGTGCAGGTATTCAATAGCCTCACCCACAATAAAGAAACTACCTGTTATTAAAACTGCTCCTTTGTTGCCTGCAGCTTCTCTTGCTGCTTTTACCGCTTCGTCTACTGTTGGATAAACGCTCCCTTCGAGTCCTTTTTCCGATGCCAGCTGTTTCAGCGTATTCATATTCATCGCACGCGGCATTTGGGCCTGGCAGAAATAATAGACGCAGTCTTTTGGCAACAAAGCAAGCGCTTCCGATACATCCTTATCCTTCACAAAACCCAGCACAATGTGTTTACTTTTTGCGTTTATATCCTGCCATTGTGCAACAACTTCTTGGATGCCCGCGGGATTATGTGCCACATCGGCAATGATGAGTGGTTGATGTTCGATGATATCCCAACGCCCACGTAAGCCGGTGAGTCTTTTTACTCTCGATAACGCTTGCGTTGTAATGTCTTTTGAAATATTGAGGCCCAAGCTGCTTTTGAGAATGTCTACTGCGGCAAGCACTGTCTTAATGTTGGCAGTTTGATAGTTGCCTTTAAGGTCGCAGGTCAGGTCAAACATCTCCATGCGTGCCCTGTGTATGGCTTTGAAATATTGATATTGCTGATCGGCCTTTACCCGTACGAGGTCCCACTGGGCATCGGCATAATACAGTGTGCTTTGCTTGTGTACTGCCTGCTCAAAGAATACGCGCTCGGTTTGCGGGTGTTGCTGGCCGATAACTACCGGCGTTTTCGATTTGATGATGCCGGCTTTCTCAAATGCTATCTCCTCTAGCGTTTTGCCAAGGATGTCGGTATGATCGTAGCTAACATTGGTAATTATAGAGAGGAGCGGCTCAATAATATTAGTGCTGTCCAGCCTGCCGCCAAGTCCCGTTTCAATCACGGCAAAATCCACTTCCTGTTCTGCAAACGCTACGAATGCCATTGCGACGGTTATCTCGAAGAAGGAAGGCTGAACCTGTTGGATAAGCCTTCCGTTCTTTTCAACAAAATTCACTACCCATTCCTTGCTTACCTGTTCTCCATTGATGCGGATGCGTTCCTGAAAATCGATAAGATGGGGAGATGTGTAAAGCCCTACACGGTATCCCGCATGTTGCAGCACAGCAGCCAGCATGTGACTGGTACTTCCTTTGCCATTGGTGCCGGCGATATGAATAGTCTTCAATTTTTTCTGGGGCTCATCTAGGGCCTCGCAGAGTTTCGTGATGTTGACAAGATCTTTCTTGATAGCGTCTGCTCCTTGTTTAGAGAATACGGGCAGTTGCTCATACAGGTAGTCTATAGTTTGCTTGTAAGCAGTTTCGATGTCCATACCGGGCGTCAGGAGCGTGTTTTGAACACAAAGATAATATTACCAAATTGTTCTTCAGGGGCCTCATTACTTTTATTGAATTTTACTTTATCAAGTTTCCTCAGTGCGATCCCGCGAAGCTCTGCATTGCTGGCCGAGACTACCTGCCTGTTCACGATCGTGCCGTTGCGGTTTACGGTAATACGGATGACCACCTTGCCACCCTCCCTGAAATCTGCCTCGGGTGGAGGAAAGGCAACTATAGAACGGCGGTTGAGGGTGTGGCTGATGCCGTTGCCGCTGCCCGGTGTGCCTGTGTAGTTAGCTGCACCCGGTGTGCCGCCGGGCACTCCCCGGTCTCCGGGGCCGGTGGTGTTTCCCTCATTGCCACCGGGATTGTTAGCGGTTGCGCTATTACCGCCGCGCCCGGTACCGCCCTGGTATACATAGCGGGGGCGCTGCGGAGCTGTGGCATTGGCGGCGCGTGCCTGTGTATTGTCAGGCCGGCGGTTGCGATCGTTTTGAGTAGCGACTGCTGATGAACGGCGTGATGGCCGGGAATTGATAGCCGGCGCATCGTTATCATCCGCTGTTTGTATTTCCTTTGTTGATGAGCGCTCAGCATTCGAAGCCTTGTAAACGGCAGAGGCGCGGGAAGGAGCCGGGTCTTCTACATTCATTGGTTGGTCGTTGCCGCTGCCATTGTCACTGGTGCCCAGGTTCACCTCCATGCCCAGTTCCTGGACGGGGTTATCATTAACAGGTGAAGAGAAACTAACAAACAGGAACAGGAGAATCAGCAGAATGTGCACACCTGTCGTCCACACTGCTGCTTTGATATTTACCGGCTGTTCAGTCACATTCATGTTTTTAAATATAGCCAAACA
>CAMPKG010000285.1 GCA_946887085.1 uncultured Sphingobacteriales bacterium | reverse complement strand
GTATTTTTTGATGCGCTCTATATTTCTCACTGTCAGCTCCCGCAATACGAATGCACCAATGCCGTTCCCCAATAATATGAGGGGAATGGAAAGTGTAAATGCAAAAGCGCCGAGCACCCCATCTATTGAAAAAGTTGCATCGATCGCTTCGAGGTAAAGGATCTTGGAGAGATCGGATTGCGATTGATTGCGATGTAACATGGCCTTCTCCGCCTTCTCTGCATTTTGCTTAAAGCCATGGGTGATAAAGAAAGCAGTGGAACCAATCACTGCACCGAAAGCCATTACAGGATTGATCTGCAGGGAATACCAAACAATGACGGACAAGATAACTGAGACAACCGCGTAGAACCACGCGCCGTTTTTGAAGAAAAAACGTTCGCCCTTCAATCCAAAATTCTTAGGATCCAGAAAAAGCCAATGAAAGAATAAAAAAACCAGGAACACACCCCCACCGGCAAATAGAATTGGTGCAGATTTTTCTACACTTTCTGCCACTGCCGGATCGTTGGAAAAAGTGGCCGTAAAAGAACCAATAAAACCAAGGGAGGGATTAGTACTCCATACAATCAGCCAGGGCAACAACCCGCGGACCATAAAAACAGCAAAAAGGATACCCCAGACCAAAAACCATCGCCTGCCCTTCGGCGACATTGTATTCAGCACCTCCGCATTGATAACTGCATTGTCAATACTGGAGACGATCTCGAACAGTGAAAGACCCAAAACAACGAGTATAATGTTGAAGATGTCCAAACTCAAGGTTTTACGATCTTACACATACTGCAAAAATGATTCCCCTGACCAGCATCTAAGTTATTTATGCAAGCCTCGTAAATGATGGACAGCCTTTATAACGATCTAAAATCCAGTGGCATTGTGGCTACCTCAGCAGAGTAATATTACCCTTCTTGTAAAATGTACGTCCACTTTTAAATATTGCAGAAAGCACGTATGCATATGCTTCTATCGGCTGCTCAGTGCCTTTGAATTTTCCATCCCAGCCAATTTCGATGTCTCGCGCCCGGAATACCAGCTCGCCCCAACGGTTGTATATTCTCAAGTCCATTTCCTGGACATTCTCGCCCCTCGCGTATAGCGTGTCATTTCTACCATCGCCGTTTGGACTGAATGCATTGGGAATGTCCAGTATGTCGCAACTGCGGGATACATCTGCCGTTGTCTCAGCTGTGCAGCCAAAATAATTAACCGCTTGTATCCTGTACTTGCCTGGCGCCACGCTGTCACGCCATGTTCGGGTGGCAATACCAGTTTTACCATATACCCGCGTAGCGTCGTTATACATTTCATGCGACCAAGGCGACCAGCCTTCGGGAACGGTTACCTTTATGAGCCCTTTATTTTCGCAGCTCGCGTCGGTGGCTTCAGCAAAAATGTCCTCGGCCTGTATCCGCACTGTATACGCTTGTGTTTGTTTGCTCGCTATGGGACATCCATCATCGGTGTAAGTAACATAAAATGTATAATCGCCTTCCGGCAGGTCTGGCATATTCCAAACAAACCTGCTTTTCGGACTTGCCGTATTATTATCCGTGATATCCAGCCTCGAATCTTTGGGCAAGCCATTTGCGACCATATTGATCGTATGGCCATTGTCGGCATCCGTGGGGTTGATATCGAAGGCTACCTCGTGGTCGCCCTTGCAGGTTTTTACCGTCACTGTATCGACGATAGAAGCACCTGCGGCATTAGAAACGTGCCCGCCCGGCGGATTGTTATTGCAGGCCATCACAACAACTGTCATTTCACGCATGCTGGTACCCAGCAATTTACCGTTTCGGTATTCTGATACACGGTATACGACGAGTGACCTTTGTATGGTACCCGGAGTAAAGCTGAGCTGGCCGGTGCTATTGCTGAATTTGAATGCACCCGTTACCACGTCCAGTGGATTGCTGCCGCTGAAACCTGTTTTATAGGTTACGAGTGTTGCCGCCGCTGTATCCATCCCCGGCACTAATTCATACACAAGGCTGTCGCCATCTGCATCTACAGCGCCTGGATTAAAATTCACCGGCCTGTTCACACAGTAAAACGGTGTGGCGATAGTAGTATACTCCGGTGAAGAGTTATGATGTTCGCTGTTATCCAGCGTAGCTTCCAGCCCGATAATGCCGGGAGGAAATACGTTGGTCAGGCTATTGCTGCGGCCGGCTATTGTAGCGCCATCCGTCTCTCCCAGGTAAACGAATTTCCAATCGTTGGCAGTTTCGTTCAGCGTAAATTCTTTTGAGTAAACAAATTTCTTTACGCCGGGTACCGTACCCGATGGGTTCTTGCATGTAGTATTATTCAATTCGGCGGGACACACGGGCGTTACCTCCACACCTTCCTTAGGAGGCTCAGCTTCCAGGAAATCGGTAAGAAAATTTGTGGTGCCTCGTCTTATGTATATACGCGGCCTCGTTTGAGAAAATGATGGGAACTGCGCACCGCTGCAATCGCCATAGGCAACTATACTGACACGATAGGTATTTCCGGACACATGAGTGTAATACAGATCGACGCCGTAATAATGGGTTGCAGAGAGTTTATTACCTGATAAGAGGAATAGCAGCGCTATTAAAAAAGGTCTATAAATTGACATGATAGGTACTTTAGACAATATCTGCCCGGTTGAGAGTAAAGATATTAAAAATAAAGAATACAAGGCTTTAGTAAACAATACGTCAACGAACATAAACCAAAAGTTAATAAGGCTTCAAGGCTTTGGTACACTCCATCGGTGAGACAGGCACATCGTAAACACATTGCTCTTTGAGCTTTTCGAAAACGTTCAAATCAATAAGGATTGATGTAACCCTTGACACACGCATAAAGGATTTTTACCTTTATGCGATATGAGCAAGATAAGAGGGTTAATGCTTTGGCTGCTGGTTATGCCTGTTATGGCACAGGCACAGGGCGGTTGGGTATACCGGGGAAACTTCAACTTCGGCGCCAACCTGACGCTGGTATATGGCAAAGGGCAAAACTTTCCCGGCATAAAAATGTTTGCAGGTTTTATCGCTAACGCCACCTACAAGAATAATTTCATACTCAACTACGGGCCTACGCTAAGTATATACAGTCATACCCTTGGCGCCAACCTCAATCCGCTGGTTGGAGATGTGCAGATCGACCTGATCAACAGCTTTGGCATAGGCGGCGGCAGCGATCCTGATACTTTCTATAAGTTCTTCCGCACTATGGGCAACGGCATGTATTATAACGTGATGCTGGATCAGAAGTATGCAGGTATGATGACCACCAACTTTATTCTCAACAACCACAAGCGTCACCAGGTAAATTGCGCACTGACAGGTACCACCCCATGGTTCACACTCAGCTATTATAACGATGGGGCCTGGCCCTTCCCGCTCAACTCGTTCAGCGATAACTTCGACCGGTGGTGGACGGGCGGCGGCGCCTTGTATGTGCATAACAAAAAAGGCTATAATACAGTAGAGCTGTGCTTCGACCAGTTTACCGGCACCAGGCCGCTGTTATACGAGGTGGCTAATAAACTTGGCATTGACGTAGGCAATTACAACCTTGACGCTGAAAACTCCGGCAGCAGCATACCTCCGGATTTCAACACTTCCGTTTATACTGTGCGCTTCTATCCATCCAGCGGGTTTGGCGTGGAAGCCGGATTGCTGGGTGCACTGCGCACGAAGAGCGATAAATTCTATGGCATACAGGATATCATACACACGATCGGCAAATATCCGATACATCCGAACTATGATGTAACAAGATTTTTTATTGGTGGCACTTATAACAACCTGCGCGATGTTAAGCTATAAATACATATACCCGGTGGTTGCCATAATGCTGTGCACGTTCGCCGCCTGCAACCCATTGAGGGAAGCTACAGGCTTTAGCGAAGAAACGAATATTACCGCGCCGCTGTTCGCTAATATCGACGCAGACTCAGTGTGGGTGTACAAAACAGCATTTGTGACAAAATATGTTGAGAGTCGTAACGCGCTTGAGTTCGCCTTATTAAATGAGAACCAGCTTGACAAGTCCGTCAAATATCTCAACGTGGAGGGACAGCAGCAGGACGTGTATCTCTTTCGCCTGGTACAAAGAGGCAGGCCGGGAGCGTTTATGTATGCTTCGGCAAGATATATGGTAGCGCCTGCTAAAACGGCCGAAGGCTTTGACACGCTGGGACTGAAATGCATTGGCTTTGGCCCGGCCTATAAAGGTTTGTACAGCAAACCAAAACAGGCCATCTATTTCAACGAGCTATGGAAGATCGATAAAGATGACGATAGCTATAC
>CAMPKG010000284.1 GCA_946887085.1 uncultured Sphingobacteriales bacterium | reverse complement strand
ACTCTAAATATACGCAGAAATATTCACTTGTTTACTTATCCTAATTTGTGCAAACCTGTTAAGGAATTGCCATCTTAATGACACGGAGTCCTATTGTGATGATCGCGTATCTTTTTTTCGTACTTTTATAAAATACACAATTAGTTACGAACCAATTATATGCAACAGTTACGCATTAAAGCGACCTTCGCCATTCTTATAGCCTTGTTATTTTCCACACAGGTATTTGCACAAGACAAATCAGGTCTTAAATGGTATACCGATGTGACAGAAGCGAGGAATATCTCCAACAAAACACAAAAACCGATCTTCGCATTCTTTACCGGCAGCGATTGGTGCGGCTGGTGTAAAAGGTTGCAGGCTGCTGTTTTCGCCAAACCTGAATTCCAGACCTGGGCAAAAAAGAACGTTGTCTTGCTGGAACTCGATTTTCCACGTGGCAAGCAGTTGCCTGAGAAAATAGCACAGCAGAATAACGAGCTGCAAAGCTTCTTCCAGGTGCAGGGTTTTCCTACAGTATGGCTCTGCTACATGCAGGAAGATAAGAAGACCAAGAAGATGAATGTAAATGCACTTGGCTCGCTTGGCTACCCGCAAGCTGCGCCGGGCAAAGAAGCCGTTACCTTCGTTCAAAACGCCAACGATATTCTGAAGAATAAGAAACAATAGATCATAGCTTCTTTTTTACGGTCAGGCGGCAAGCATAATTGTGCTTGCCGCTTTGTTAATATTAGAAATTGCAGTTACGCTAATCCCTTAAATACGCCATAAATGGCGTACCTTCGCGGCTCAATTTTTAAAGACGAGGACTCATTCTAATGCTTTCAGTTTCTAATCTATCGCTTCGTTACGGCAAGCGTGTACTGTTCGAGGATGTTAATATCAGGTTCACCGAGGGTAACTGCTATGGTATCATAGGCGCCAACGGTGCGGGTAAATCTACGTTCCTGAAGATACTTTCCGGCGAGATCGACCCCACTACCGGCAAGGTAGAGATCGGCAAGGACCAGCGTATGAGCGTGCTGAAGCAGAACCACTATGAATACGATAATGTCCAGGTACTGCAGACCGTGATCATGGGTAACACGAAGCTCTGGAAAGTGATGCAGGAGAAAGATGCCCTTTACGCTAAAGAAGACTTCACAGAAGCCGACGGCCTTAAAGCCGGCGAGCTGGAAGGCATCTTCGCTGAGATGGATGGCTGGAACGCCGAAAGCGATGCGGCCACGCTGTTAAGCAACCTCGGCATCAAAGAAGACTTTCATACCAAACTTGTCAAAGAACTTGATGGTAACCAGAAAGTACGTGTGCTTTTGGCACAGGCGCTGTATGGCCACCCCGATATACTGCTGCTCGATGAGCCTACCAACGACCTGGATATGGAAACCATATCGTGGCTGGAGGACTTCCTGGCAGATTATGATAAGGTCGTACTGGTTGTATCGCACGACCGTCACTTCCTCGACGCTGTGTGTACACACGTAGCCGATATCGACTTCGGTAAGATCACCATCTTTACCGGTAACTATTCATTCTGGTACGAATCGAGCCAGCTTTTGCTGAAACAGCGTACCGAGTCGAACAAGAAAGCAGAAGACAAGATCGCTGAACTGAAAGAGTTCATCGCGCGCTTCTCTGCTAACGCCTCGAAGTCTAAACAGGCCACCAGCCGTAAAAAAGCACTTGACAAGATCAAGCTGGAGGACATGGTTGCTTCTAATCGCAAGTACCCGGCAATCCTCTTCAACAACCAGGTGCGTGACGCCGGCGACCAGATACTTGAAGTAAAAGGCCTTTCGAAATCGCTGCACGGCGAGGTGATGTTCAAAGACATCGGCTTCGATGTGAAGCGCGGCCAGAAGATCGCTATCGTTTCTGACAACGGCCTTGCTACAAGCGCCTTCTACAAAATACTAGCAGGCGAAGACAAAGACTTCGGCGGCAGCTATAAATGGGGCGTTACCATCACTACAACCTACCTGCCTGCCGATAACTCCGAGTTCTTCACCGGCAAAGACCTTAACCTCATCGACTGGCTGCGCCAGTACTCTGAAGAAAAGGACGAGACCTTTATCCGCGGTTTCCTAGGCCGTATGCTGTTCTCCGGCGAAGAAACGCTGAAGAACTGCGGCGTACTCAGCGGTGGCGAAAAGATGCGTTGCATGATCAGCCGCATGATGATGCTGAAAGGCAACGTACTGCTGTTTGATGAGCCTACCAACCACCTTGACCTTGAGAGCATCACTGCGCTCAACAATGGTATGAAGGACTTCAAGGGCACCATCCTGTTCACCACGCGCGACCATGAGCTGGCACAAACCGTAGCTGACCGCGTGCTGGAACTGACACCGAACGGACTCATAGACCGCGAGATGGCTTTCGACGACTACCTGAAAGACGAGCGCATCGAAAATCTGCGTGCAGAAATGCACGGCGTAATGGCCTAGTTCATCACCGGCAATATCACGCTCGACGGATGTTCTGCATCGTGGTAGATCCTGATGTTCGACTTTACAAAGTCGGACGGCTCTGCAGTGTAGATGTCTACAAACTGCTGCGGGTTACGATCTACCAGCGGGAACCATGAGCTCTGTATCTGTACCATCACACGATGGCCTTTCTTAAATGTGTGCGCTACGTCAGGTAGTGTATACCTTACCCTGGCAATACGATCGGCTTTGAAGGGCACGGGGTGTTCAAAGCTGTTGCGATAGCGGCCACGCATTACTTCGCCGCGTACCAGCATCTGGTAGCCGCCCATAGGGTAGTCTTTACCATTATCACCCAGGGTATCGGTGTACTTGAAATCATCGGGGAATACATCTATTACCTTCACCACAAAGTCAGCATCCGTGGTTGATATAGCCGTAAACAGGTCCGCTATAACAGGCCCTGCAAGCGTCATGTCATTATCCAATACCTCTGTCTGAAACACGAGTACATCCGGCCTGCGTGAAGCAAAACGCTGGTCGTCTGTCATGTATTCCCGTGTACGGCCGTGGTGCACGTCTTCAGTATAGGGTACGGGCTTTGCAGGATCGCTGAGGTAACGTGTATATTCATTACGGCCAGCAGGTTTGGAATAGGAGAGTGCTCCCTCTTTATGCAGGTACAATGGTTTTTCGGATATGTTATTCGGCGGCCATTGACCAAATGATCTCCACTCATTAGCGCCGCTAAAGAAGATATTGGCTTCTTTCATATGCCGGATACTTCCCTGGCCTTTGAGATGGTAGTTGAAGAAGGGTACCTCAAAGGTTTCCTGGTAGTATTCAGCGGTATTGCTGCCAAAGCGGATATTGCCCAGGCTGGTATACACATTGCGCGCCCAGTGGTTGTGTGCCCATGGGCCCATCACCAGGGTATTCTCATTCTTTGATTTTTCCTCGATGGCTTTATATAAGTTCCACGCACCATAAACATCTTCCGCATCAAACAGACCGCCAACCACAAGGGTCGCGACGCCTGAAGGTATATGCTGCACATGGTTGCGGGTATTGCGCACCTGCCACCATTCATCATAATCCGGATGATCGTACACATCTTTCCAGAACTTGATGGTATCGCCCATCAGTTTTGCAAAATCCTTCAGAGTGCCTGTCTCGAGGTAGAATTTATAATTGTCTTTTGTGTAATAATCAAATCCCTTGGGCCAGGTCATGGTCACATTACGGCGGGGCTTACCAAACGATGAATAGAAACCGAATGCATCCATCAGCATGAATGCGCCGTTGTGGTGGAAATCATCGCCCATGAACCAGTCTGTAACCGGCGCCTGCGGACTCACCGCCACCAAGGCAGGGTGCTGGCTCAAAGCCGCCATAGTAGCGTAGAAACCGGGATAGGAGATGCCAAACACGCCAACCTTGCCATTATTGTTGCCTACATTGCGCAGCAGCCATTCTATGGTATCGTAGGTATCGGAAGCCTCATCGGTTTCTTTATCCTTTTTCTCCGCATTATAGGGCCGTACATCCTCGAATCCGCCCTCGCTCATGAAACGGCCGCGTACATCCTGTAATACGATAATATAGCCTTCTTTGAGGTAGTTGATCCAGTAGCCATTCCACAGTATAGACTTGAAGTTCTTTTCGCCATAGGGTGCAATGGAATAGGGCGTGCGGTTGATGAGTATCGGATGAGCTACACTTTGATCGTGGGGCTCATAAATGGCAGTGTACAGGCGCATCCCATCGCGCATGGTGATATAAGTTTCCCGTTTTGAGTAATTCCACGATACCCAACTTGAGTCAGTTTTGGCATCGCCAAACGACTGAAATGTAGCTAAGAAGAACAGGAAAAATAATATCGACGCTAAATATT
>CAMPKG010000283.1 GCA_946887085.1 uncultured Sphingobacteriales bacterium | reverse complement strand
AGTTACATCGAGGCGTATTGTCAGCCTTACGGCGAATGTATCAATGACACCATGTATTATTGCTGGAAGTATAACAGTTCCTCCAATATCAATATCGGTTCAACGGCGGCATTGTCTGACAATACTATCCTGGCGCCTATCAGGAGTATAGAAGACAACGGCTTTGAACTTAGTTATTTATACAGCATACTTGTTAAGCAAACCGGCCTGAGCCCGCAAGGATATGAATTTTACAGGATTTTAAAGGGAAATACAGAAAGCCTTGGAACGATATTCGACGCGCAACCCAGCGAAATGAAAACCAACTTGAAATGTGTAACAGACCCAAATGAAGTTGTCATTGGATTCATAGATGCGACGAGTGTAAAAAGCAAAAGAATTTTTATCAGCATCAGGCAATTGCGCGACTGGCATTATTTTGATGGGTATGACTGTACTGATACGATGAGTACTCGCGGTCGTACTATTGAGCAAGCTGTTTCGGAAGCTATTGTTTCGGGCAAAGTTCCCCTGACAATTACTATTAATCCAAATCCCCCTCACCAAATAGTAGGTTTTACAATGGCCAACCGCTACTGTGCAGATTGCAGGATGAGAGGTGTCCACAAAAAACCCGACTTTTGGCCATGAGAAAATCTATTTTGTACATCGCCATCAGTTTGGATGGATATATCGCCGGACCGGATGAAGATTTGAGTTTTTTAGATGTTGTTCAGCAAGAGAATGAGGATTACGGGTATGGCGATTTTATCCAGACGGTAGATACAGTAGTTATGGGCAGAAAAACATACGACTGGATAATGGCTCATGTTCCTGAATTTGTGCACGCCGATAAAACCACATTTATCATTAGCCGCACTGAAAGGCAAAGCACAGAGAATACTCGCTTTCACACCGGAGATTTAAGTGACCTTGTACGGCGGCTCAAAACCGAAAGCGGGAAGAATATTTTTATTGAGGGTGGGGCAGAGGTCGTAAAAACCTTGCTGCTGGACGATCTAATTGACGAGTACGTTATTTCTATCATACCTGTATTATTGGGAGGTGGCACAAAGCTTTTTGAAGACGGGCGTCCTCGGCAAATACTAAATCTCATTTCAACAAAGCAATTTGATTCTGGCTTGGTCCAGCTTCACTATCAGCGTGAAGTTTGAAATAACTATTGATTGCCTTAACGCCTTTGTATATAGACGGCCTTGTTGAGATAGTCAATCACTACATACCTAAACTGGCCAAAAAAACCTAGTCCGATCAGGCTTTCCCTGGCTTGTTCGTTGCTGGAAATCAATGTTGAGAACTGGTTTCGGTTAATCTTGAAAGTGTCAAGTACGTGTGTAACTTCGATAATGGTTGCATGAGAAGGTGTAGAGAAGCGAAGACTGTCTTTATAAAACTTGCTATTTCCTTTGGCTACTTGCCTGAACGTTTTTGGAGGCAATAATATCCCGCCATTGAAGCCGAGGTCCAGTTGAACATTCTTTACAATATTATTTCGGAACGAAACGTCGATGAGAATTCCGCCTGATGAAAATTTTGCAGGCAGTCGTTCCATTAACCGCAGTTCCTCTATGGAATCGGAACTGGAGGCAAAGGTTAGAGTCTCTTTCGAAAAATCGATCTTCCAAACACCTTTTGATATAATGTTGTCTCCCAAAACACCATCTATCTCATCTGAAATATTGTAGAATTGAACGTCCTGTAATTCAATCCCCCCAAAAAAAATACGGTCACAGAGATATACATCTCCTTTAATCGAGGCGCCGTCGGCAGTAGTCGTCTTGTATGAATAGCTATCCAATTTGGCAATAGATGCGTTCTTGTCAATATCAGTGCCATTTGCCCAAGTGGGTGAATGATTGTCCCACAGTAGTGTATGTTTGATCCTTTGGCTTCCCCAATACAAGTCGACAAATATTCCCTGCAGGTCGCGTTGATAAGCTACTTCGATCTTGAAATCTTCCGGATGCACCGAAACGTCGGCTGCGGCAGGTAGTGCACACCCTGAAACACAAAGTGAAAAAAATATACTCGCCAGCAACCGGCAGTGCATTGTGAATGACTTTATAAGCAATTGGAGCACTTCTTCTTTTAAGTATCCAAATATAAATGGCTTCTGTCTTTTATCAGGTTATTTTGACTCTGCCAGCTTTGGATTGGCGCCAACGGTTTGCAGGATGCCCACGAGAATGGTCTTCCAAACCAGGTTGAAGAAGGACCTGTCGGTTTCGCGGACAAACTCCCCTGTCGCCTTTCTCGGTTCTTTGTTACCGGAAGGGTTTTCGTCTTTGACAATAAGCGCGTTCATAAGAAAACCGCGAAGGTTTCTTTGCTTCAGTCCGCCTTTACTGTCGCCGTCCTTCTTTAACGGCACAATCCGAAGGTTATCATATAGCAAGAGAACCTTTCCCTTACCCAGTACGTCACTGCCGTCAACATGCGCCTGAAGACTTTTGATGTTAACGCTTTCCAACGACAACATCCCCAAATTGTTAGTGATTTCTTTCAGTTGTTCTTTATCTATTTTCGTTACCTGCATATCCACGCTGAAATTTCCTTTCTTATACTGCGCAAGGTCAAAGGTGAAACTACTTTGCAACGGAGACTTGTGCATAAAAAAGGTGCGTACAGTCGCTTTCATGTAGGGATCCTTTCGAACAGCATCTGCATTGTTGGTTATGTTCGATATTATTCCGCTGGCGTTATCAAAATAGATGGTCGCAGACTTTTCCGATTTAGGATTGTATTCTTCATAAGATAAATCCAGGTTCTTCACGTTTATCCTGTCGATTTTGACAGGTAATTTCAGCTTCATCAGAAGCTGATGGGGATAGTTGCCTACCTTACTTTCCGCGGGAGCCGGAAGAGAACGGTCCAGGTAGACTTTAACTCTGCTGTCCGTTATATTCACCGTACCTGCTGTCAAGCCTTCTTTGTTTAACAGACTCCACCAGTTGATGCTGTCCACCGTAATATCGTTTATAGTGATGTCGAATAGTTCTTTGCGAAATCCTGTGGCCTTGATAAACGCTGCTTTGCTCATTGCCGGCTTTAAAGAGGCGCCGCTTATCTGCATCATGTTCGACGGTGCGGAAATACTGATGGAATCCGCTTTGAGGAAATAGAAATTATACGGAGTTCTAAACGAATACTCTGTTAATGTGATCAACGCCTTTTTAGCGAAGAGGAAGCGCGATGTGTCGTATGCAGTGGATGAATCAATCAGAATATTTTTAAAGGATAGCGATACATTTTTCAACTCAGACTTCTTCTTCTCCGGAGAAAGATTGTGATGAATGAAGGTTGCACCATTTACAGATAAACTATCCACAGAAAAAGTAAGGATCTGCCCCGACAGTTTTTGATAAAGAGAAGACGTGTCGGAGCTTGTATCGGGATTGTATTTTCTCTTTTTATGAAACACTTCAATAAACGGATTCTCGATATCGAGCATTTTTAAGCGGATCGTTTTTGTGTTGAGCAGATCTGTGGGACCCAATCCGTCGATGTAGAGAGAACGCAACGATATGCTGAATATATCATTAGGGGCGATTTTCGCAGAATCCATTTTAGTCAGTATCGATGAATCTACCTCAAGCGAAGCGTTCAACACGCCGATCCTTGCTTTTACCACGTCAACTTCTAATCCTTCGATGCTGAGCCGGTAAAGGCTATCGGTACCCTCTCGCACCAGTGACTGCAGCCTGGCGATGATCTGCGGTTCGAAATCTTTCAGTTTCCGTGTTTGCAGGTACACAAAGATGCCCGCCGTGATAACGATAATGATGAACAGTGATATTATATATTTTGTTTTCATGAAGGTTATCTTATTCTCTGGAACTCAGGATTGAAAAAATCATACCTATGTAGGCCGTGCATATACGATTGCGTATGTCAATTTCACGCGTATTTGTTATTTTTCGATATATTAATCTTAATATTTTACATGTGGCTGGATCGACTTACCAGGTTTATGTCGTTGAGTTGCTGAAAAAAGTATATACCGAAAACAGCAGGTTTAGAGCCGCCAATCCGCAGTTTAACGGCGTGTTGGAGTGTCTTTATGTAGGTATGACGAGTAAGCAGCCCGCGGAGCGGTTTAGGCAACATAAAACGGGGTATCTGAGTAAGAAGGGGCATAACATTTCTTCTTCTATTGTGAACAAATATGGAACATACCTGCGGCCGAGCCTTTACAACCACCTCAATCAGCAGAAGATGACCCGGCAGGAGGCTCTGAAAATGGAAGAAAAGCTCGCCTGGGACCTGCGAAGGCGGGGATATGCAGTGTGGTTTAATTGAAGATGGTCGCCATTCAACGGCTAATATTCCCTGGTTTACACCCATGCAAT
>CAMPKG010000282.1 GCA_946887085.1 uncultured Sphingobacteriales bacterium | reverse complement strand
TATCTCCTGCATCCTTATGCTGTCAACTTCTGTTGTTGCACAAGTGAAACGTCCCAATAAAACCACTGGTCAATTTTACGACTGGTATAATACCACACAAGCTCATAAGGATCTCAATACCATTGGATTCGGGCCGTGGAAAGTAAATGGTCAATGGGAAGTGCCCCCGTTGGTCGAAGGGCAGGTGAGACAGGATTTTGCGTTGATGCGTGGAAGGGACAATCAGCGTCCCTGGAAAAGGTCGCTGGCTTTTAACTTCAATCTAGGTCTCAATTTGCGTATGTACCAGGGTAAGCCTTACAATTCATACCCCGTCTTACCAATAAATTTTATAGCGCCAGGTTTTTCTGTGGACTATTATCTAAACCATCTGCCTACGCTTCTGTTTGGCTACGCGATGCCCGATGATGTAGAGCGCCGGAACATTTTTAATTTAAGGCTGAGGGTTTCTCATTTCAGCAATGGCCAGAGTGGGAATTTTTATAATGCAGATAGTACCAATACCAATGTATTCGACGGAAACTTTTCTACAAATTTTTTCATGTCTGAATTAAGCTGGAGCAGGTTTAACAAAAACGATGACCTCTTTACTACGAAGCTACTATACCGTACCGATTTTGGAATAGGAGATGCTTTAGGTATGGAATCTGGTCTGAAAAACAGCTATGGCAGAAATCGCGTAGGACTATCCCTGCAGTGGCGAAGCAGCGATCGCGCTGTCGGACATTATACTTTTCGTAAGGCAGAATACGGACCTTCTAAAGAGGATGGCGAGGGAAGCAAATACCGGGTGTTAGCTTCTGATAAGAATAAGTACACACGTTATGCTTCATGGCTTTTAAGGCTGGAAACCGATTATATTCTTGGCAATCTCGATGACTTTCCAACTTTCAAAAACCAGTCTTCAGAAAAACTTCGTGGCAGTGCAAGGTTTACGATTGGTTACTATCCTGCCAATATGAGAAATCTCGCGTTGTTTACTCAAGTTTACTATGGCCGCGATTACTATAATATCAGGTATACCCAGGAACTTTTAAATTTCAAAGCAGGGTTTATTTTAGATATGATGCCCTATGAGCCGAGAGGCAGGGATTATATGACAGGACGGGAAGCGAGCGATGTACAATAGCCTGCGCTCCGGAGAAGCATTAAATCATTAATTAATTCACAGTTACATGTCCAAATTATTTCGCTTAACCTTCATGTTTATCTTTTGCACTGCATTCAGCAATATGGTTTATTGCCAGGCATATTATGTCATCGGCGAGCGAACCTTGCGTACAAAAAAGGAACGTCATTCAAAATTTCACGGTGGGCTTGTAAACTTCAATTACCATAAAGAGAACAGTTATATGAAGCTTGAGTCTGATGGTACCATTTTATGTTTCGAAAAGGTCGACCGTAAAAGGTTGTCAGATGACAAGCGGGATCATCACACCATTTATCGGACCTTCGATGTGGATGCAGGCATGCGTGCTTACCGTACGAATGGTATTAAAAGTCCCGCGCGGTTCACGCGACGTACTTTAAAACATCCACGGCGTGTAGCGCTCACCCACGCATTTACCACAAATGCAGGAATACTCTCTAAACGCTACGATGTTTATCAGTTATTGGAGACCGATCCCGCATACGATCTGCAGGACAATGCTAAGAATGTGTACGACGAATTGGCTTTAGAAATTAGCAGTGCGGTGGCCAGCGGAAAATATACGCATGTTGTTATAGCAAGTACCGGGTGGAACAATTATCCTGAGAAGGCTATGAATACTTATAACTCGTGGATAAGATATATCGCCCAAGCAGCAAAGGCAGACGGCGCGGAATTTAAGCCGTATTTCATAGGCATGACATGGCCGTCTTTGTGGCAGGGTGCGGCGTTTCCTTTCAGCATTTTTAATAAAGCCAATGATGCAGATGAACTTGGTGTTGGAAATATAAACTATCTGCTCTGGAAGGCAGTGATGCCGGCTGCTAAGGCGGGCGAGCGAAAGTTGCCGGTGGTGATGATCGGCCACAGCCTGGGCGCGCGTCTTGTATCGCGGGCTGCATATAGCCGCAAGCTGCTCAATACCTGCCCTTCGAATGGAAATGTAGATGTGCTCATCGCTTTGCAGGGAGCTTTCCGCATCAACAGGTTTGCGGGCAAAGGCGCAGGAACTGATGGCTGCATTTACAATATTGACGACCCGGTAAACAAATTTATTGCTACTACCAGCAAGTACGATGGCGCCATGTCCTGGGGATTCTGGAGTACCTACATCGGTCATCATAAAACACCACAGCACATAGGAGATGTGCGATACCGGCAAAATTTTCAAACTGTTACAGTTAACGATCAGGGCATAGCCAGCAGCTTTGGCGATGGGCCCTATGTCATAGCAAATGCTGATAAAATGATTTGGAGAATTCCCCCCGGTGGTCGTGGATTGGAGGGCGCACATTCTGATATGAAGGATAAGGAAGCAGGTCTATTCATGTGGTCGTTCATCAAAAATTTTGCCGGGCAATAGCTCCATTTTTCATAGAATTGATTTAACTGGTTGTTGTTTGCGCTGTTCTGTAAAGGCATCCCGAGCGTTATGATAGAAAACCGTTCTGTGATTGGACTTCTGTCTCCGCCGGCCCCCTGCCAAAGGACCCGGCAGCATGGCCTTGATGTCGCCGGGTCCCTATTCAGGAGACCCGGCGAGGACAAAACAGCACCATAATTGTTTGTTTTGCGAAAGACCCCCGCAGCATGGCCTTGTAGTCGCAGGATATTTAACCGGAGGACGTCAGGCAGCACAGAGTCCCTTAATACACAAGCACATAGTAATTACGGGTCCGAGGGAAGATTTTAAGCCTATATTGTACTGTATTGTGTACACGGCAATACCTGTGTCTTTGATAGTTTGTCGGGGGCTTAAACCTTTTACCATGTGTTTTTCAGCTCCCGCCAGCTTCGCTGCAAGCGCAGGCCTTCTTGTGATCGGCGCCATTGCCGCGGGCCGGGCAAAGACGGTACCGCAGCGTGTTCTTGCCTGCATTCCCCTGATCTTTTCTATCCAGCAATTAAGCGAGGGTTTATTGTGGTTGTCGTTTTCCGATGATGATCATGTACACTGGCGAAATGTGGGCATGTATGCATTCCTGGCTTTTGCCCAGGTAGTATGGCCGGTTTATGTACCGCTTACAGTGCTGCTGTTTGAGAAAGGCGGGCGGCGTAAGAACATTATCCGGGTTTTGTTTGGTATCGGTATCCTTGCCTCGCTGTTCCTGTTGTACTGCCTGTTGTTTTACGATGTGTCGGCTTACGTAGAAGAGCATCACATCAGGTACGAACTCGACTTCCCTTTGGGTAATCAATGGTTCAGCGGCATATCGTATATATTGGCTGCGGTGATCAGTCCGCTTATCTCCAGCCAGAAGTACATACGTTACCTGGGATGGGCACTTTTCGCATCCTATCTCGTAACCAGGATACTCTACAATGACTACCTGGTTTCCGTATGGTGTTATTTTGCAGCAGTTCTCAGCCTGCTGGTTCTTTTCATCATTATACACCTGCGAAAGAAAGAAGCGGTTTCGGCGTAGGCTGCTGCTGAGTTTCTATCTCTGCCGGGTTTCTTGTAAAGGACCCGGCAGCGCTGCCTTGATGTCGCCGGGGTCCCTATTCAGGAGACCCGGCGGGGACGGGACTCTGGGTGCACAATACAAACTGCCGATCACTACGCTCCCGGAGGTTTCCTCATCGCCTTAATGGTCTTCCCCACCATCGGTATTGTTACCGCGAGGACAAAGAAAGCAACGATATATTTTATCCAGGGCCGCAGGAAGGGCAGGCTGCCTACCAGGTAGCCCGCCAGCACGAACGCTGATATGAACATGGCCGATCCTATAATGCTCAGAAGGAGGAACCGTTGAAATTTTACTTTCATAATGCCGGCCAGTACCGGGGCAAAAGTGCGGACAATGGGCAAAAAATAACCTCCCGCCATAGCCAGGGTGCCGTATTTTTTATAGAATGCTTCTGTAGAGGCCAGGTAGCTGCGACGATAGAAACGGGAGTCTTTGCGGGTATAAAAGAAATTTCCTGTACTGCGGCCTATGAAGTACCCTGCCAGGCCGCCGGCCACAGAAGAGATCGTCAGCAGCAAACAGACTGTGAATATATGGGGAAGCGTATCGCCGGTAGCAGCCAGTATGCCAACTGCAAACAGCACACCGCCCACGGGAAAAAAGAAACAGAAAAACAAACCGACAGAACAAAATATCAGCAGGCATATGAGGAAGAATCCGCCGTAGCTGATCAGTGATTCCGCATCTGCAAATAATAAAATGTGCGACATGATGGATAGAATATGAAC
>CAMPKG010000281.1 GCA_946887085.1 uncultured Sphingobacteriales bacterium | reverse complement strand
CCCATTTCGGAAACAAATGTATATACCACACCCATTTCATACTATTATTACTTAATACAATAACAGTTGGATAACAGTCGTTTAACAACTCATTAACGAGAGAAAATCTGCGGCATTTACTTAGAAAGCCACTCCTGTGGCGCAATTGTCTGTCGGCAGCCGTTTCTACAGGGCAATACTTTAACATTCTCGATGTTTTTTTTGCCAAACCCTTATTCCCACAACACATTATATATTTCCACAACATAGTGCTTCGTGCTATGATAGAAATAAAAAAGCCTTTCATGGCTTTGGGACCTGAAAGGCTTAATATTACTGGTAGCGAAGACGGGAGTTGAACCCGTGACCTCAGGGTTATGAATCCTGCGCTCTAACCATCTGAGCTACCTCGCCATTTTGGGATGGCAAAGGTAGACAAAGAAGTTTAATTATCCATGCCTTTCCAACCTCTTTTTTAGCTCCTCGGAAAGCGTAGCTATTTTTCTGATTGTGTAGTCATAACACGCCATTCCTGTTTTTGCGTGTGCTATGGTCTTGTCGCTTGCCGCCAGCGTTACATCGTATAGCAGATCAAAGGATTTAGGCATTATTTCATTTGAGTAAACGCTGACTTTCAACACATCACCATAAAATGCCTCGCCTTTGTATGCGATCATCACATCGGCCATTATCAATGCTACTCCACCCGCTCTCAACTCATCCCAGCCCCAGGTTCGCAGCATTTGCATTCGCGCTTCATGTACTATAGACAGCACCGCATCATGACCAAGATGCGCACCGTAATTAATGTCGCTGATACGCACCGGTATCGTGGCAGTAAACAGCGGTTTTTCATCAGGAAATTTTATTTTTACACGGCTCATATATTTACAAACGGACTTTAGCTATGAAAATAATATGTATTGGTCGGAATTACGCAGAGCATGCAAAAGAACTAAATAATGAGGTGCCGGACGAACCGGTTATTTTCATGAAACCAAAAAATGCGTTGCTGTTAACCGATAAACCCCTTTATTATCCTGAATTTACTGACGACCTGCAATATGAATGCGAACTAGTGGTCAAGATCGGCAAGAACGGAAAATACATACAGGAAAAATTTGCACGTAAATATTACAACGAAATTTCCCTGGGCCTGGACTTTACGGCCCGCGACCTGCAGCAAAGACAAAAACAGAAAGGGTTGCCCTGGGAAATAGCAAAGGCTTTTGACGGATCAGCAGCCGTTGGGAAATTTCTGCCAATAACACCAGACATGAAGGTGGACAATCTTAGATTTCAGCTGAAGCTGAATGAAGAAGTAGTACAGGATGGGAATACGAAGGATATGTTGTTTAATATAAACCGCATTATTGAGTATGTTTCTAAATTTTTTACACTAAATATCGGCGACCTTATTTTTACGGGTACGCCTCCAGGTGTCGGATCGCTAAACGTGTACGACAATCTCGAGGGATATCTTGAAGGCGAGAAGCTGCTTGAAGTAAAGATCAGATAAAAACAAATAACCTTTGCGCATCTACAATCCCAAGAATTGGTTTGACATACTTTTCCAGTTCCATAAGCACGATACCCTACGTAAGCTTTCGACGCTTATCATTATTATCGCACTATACTCTGGCGGCATCGCCTGGCTTGAGCTGAACTACCTGAAGCTTTCTGAAAAAAGTTACCTGAAGAATTTCTACCAGTTTCACAACCTGCTGGGGTTTGCACTTTCGCTGCTGCTTGTATTTCGGACCAACACAGCCTACGACCGCTGGTGGGAAGGACGAAAATTATGGGGTCAGCTGGTGAACAATAGTCGCAACCTGGCGATCAAGCTGAACAGCTTACTGCCTGACGAGGATAAAGACAACAAAGATTTTTTCAGGCGAACTATTCCGCTATTTGCCGCCGTATTGCGCGACCACCTGCAATCTGAGACCACCCGTTATTCACTTGACGAAGCAGAACATCCTGAGCTGAAACATCTGGATGAAAGCAAACATCGCCCAAACCAGGTAGCACGCCTGCTGAATGAGCGGGCAGTACGATTGCAGCGTGAAGGAAAGATCACCGGTGAACAATTATTATACATCAACCCTGAGCTCACCAGCTTCACTGATATCAGCGGAGCCTGCGAACGTATCAAGAACACACCTATACCTTACTCGTACAGCGCATTCATTAAGAAATTCCTGTTCATTTATGTTATGTCACTGCCATTTGGCTACGTTTTGACACTTGAATACCTGGTTATTCCCGTGGTGGCTCTTGTATTTTATGTATTGGCCAGCCTTGAGCTGATAGCCGAAGAAATTGAAGATCCGTTTGGCACTGACAGCAATGACCTGCCGATGTTGAAGATCGCCGAAAACATCAAAAAACACGTTGCTGAAATATTATAGGCAAGCATCCGGATACAAGGCTCAATACTTATCCAATTCCCTATCTTCGCTATTCAACATTCTTAAATGAGGAAACTATTTATAATTGGGGGATTGAGTTTTTTTGCATGTACTACAAAAGCACAGCAGACCGCACTGGGCTGCATTGACGCCGCCATGCGTGTGCAGGCCGAACAGATAAAGCGTGACTTCAAAGCTCAAGGTTTTGTATCGGTAAAGGATATGATGATCACGATGAAATCAAAACAGGCATCAGGTGTACGCGTTGTGCTTACCGCGGGCAAACTTCACCAACTGGTATTTATCGGCAGCAAAGACGCAAATAACCTCCATTTTGAACTCTATGATAAGGCAGACTTCCGTTTAGATGAACGCAAGGTTGAGGATCCGATGACCGCCAATCTCGTTATTTATAGTATCGTACCTGAGAAAACGGATACAATGGTAGTGGCACTCACTCAAAACCTGAAAGAAAAAACGGCATGTGGTAGTTTCACAGTATTGAGACAAGACGAGATGCCGCAAGCTAAACCCGCAAATACAAAGCAAAAGAACGGCAAAAAATAACTGCCCGCGATGGACGTAAAAATAGAAGCCAGCTGGAAAGAGGCCCTGCAAGATGAATTTGGGAAGTCCTATTTTGCCCGGATAGTCGATTTTCTTAAGATCGAAAGACGGGCAGGAAAAGTTATCTATCCACCCGGTCCATTTATTTTTAATGCATTTAACACAACGCCTTTTGACAACGTAAAAGTGGTGATACTTGGCCAGGACCCCTATCATGGCCCCGGGCAGGCACATGGACTCAGCTTCTCAGTACAAAAAAATGTTCCACCACCACCGTCGCTGGTGAACATTTTTAAAGAGATATGCTCAGATACAGGCATTACAACCCCAAGCCACGGCAACCTGGAAAAATGGGCGAAACAGGGCGTTCTGCTACTTAATGCGGCACTTACAGTAGAAGCTAACAATCCGATGTCACACAGCAAGATAGGCTGGCATGAGTTCACCAATGACGTGATCAAGACCATATCAGACAAAAAGGATCATGTGGTATTCATGCTTTGGGGTGCATTCGCTAAAAGCAAACAGGAACTGATAGACCGCAACAAGCACCTTGTGCTTACGGCAGCCCACCCGTCACCTCTTTCGGCACATAACGGCTTCTTCGGTTGCCGGCATTTCAGCAAAGCCAACCAGTGGCTCAGGAACCATGGCTTGCAGCCTATAGACTGGTCGATGGACGAAACAAAATGAAACAGGTAAAGAAAATTCTCGGCCATATCTTTTTTGCGTACGCATTGCTGCTCTTTGCTGTGACGATGCTTATCGTAGTCATTCCCATCTGGCTGACTACCCTTTTTCCCGAGCCTCACCGATCAAGGTTAATGAGGGGAATATTTAAGGGATGGATGAGTGTTTATCTACCGCTGGTGTTTTGTCCAGTCATCAGGAGAGGTAAAAAACATTTTAAGAAAGGCGAGAATTATGTCGTGGTTGTTAATCACAATTCGCTGGCGGATATCCCCGTGTCCTCACCCTGGATACCAGGCCCGAATAAAACGCTGGCCAAGGCTGAAATGGCGCGTGTACCGGTATTTGGTGTCATCTATAAGGCTGGCTCTATCCTTGTAGATCGTAAGAGCAAGAACAGCCGCGCACAAAGCTTCGCGAAAATGCAGGAAGCGCTAGAAAATGGGATACACCTCTGTCTTTATCCCGAAGGAACGAGGAACAAAACCAAAGAACCGCTTCAACCGTTCTTTGACGGCGCATTTGTTAGCGCAATTAAGGCGCAAAAGGCTATAATCCCGGGATTGATCTTTAATACAGGCACTATCCTTCCCCATAACCGGAAATTATGGGCATGGCCTAAGCCCATTCATTTTCATTTCCTGGAACCGGTTCCCACGGAAGGACTGACTATGGAAAATTTAGATGAATTAAAACAAAGAATTTATAATTTAATGCTCGAATACTATACAGC
>CAMPKG010000280.1 GCA_946887085.1 uncultured Sphingobacteriales bacterium | reverse complement strand
CTTACCCACCCCTCGCGGACCGCAAAACAGGTAGGCATGCGCCAGGTGCTGGTTGCGGATGGCATTCTTCAGTGTGGTGGTAATATGCTCCTGGCCCACAACCGTGTCAAAGGTCTGCGGGCGGTACTTCCGGGCCGATACGATATATTGGTCTGACATCCTTTCAATTCAAAATTCAAAAGTCAAAATTCAAATCCCGGGCGGTCGGGATAGACTCGTTCAAAAGTAATTAATTCTGCACCATGGTGAAGGGCGGTTAACGGCTGATTCACAGGGTTGTGAATAACTTGTGGTTTTCGCATTAGGGTTTTCATTATTCGTTGTTAAGTTTTGTTAAGTTCAGCGATCAGGAATGCAGTTTTCCTTCCCTCACCTGCTGCTTTTTTCGGCTGTATGGCTTGCTGGTGGCTGGTTTTATTCATGATAGGTTGGTTTTGATGATTTGTTGTTTTGTTGTCGAATCAGGGTCGTCATTTCGAACGAAGCGAGCGGTAGCAAGCGGAGAGAGAAATCTCCCGAGACTAGCACCGCTGTCGATCACCACCGCCGCATCCCAGGAGATGTCTCGCACCGCGAAAAATGAGCGGGCTCGACATGACGGCACGTACCACCTCCCCTCCTGTTTTTAGGAGGGGCCGGGGGAGGTTGCGCAACACGAGCAAAGTCTGTTGCATTCCCTCAGTTTACTGTCCTGCGCGAGCCGGACCACCCCTGCGCCCCTCTTCGCAATGACGGAGGGGAAATTACAATAACAAATATACTCATTTTCCACCACATAAAAAAGCTAACAGATCCATAACAATAAAATATTATCTTAGCCCGACACTATGGAATACATCATCATCTGCATTGTTGCTTTGCTTGGGTCCTGGCTTACGTTGTTCTCGGGGTTTGGACTGGGCACTATACTGCTGCCGGTGTTCGGCATCTTCTTTCCCATAGAGGTGGCCATAGCGCTGACGGCCATTGTGCATTTCCTCAACAATGTATTTAAGCTGCTGCTGCTGGGCAGGCATGTAGATAAGCGGGTATTGCTCCGCTTCGGGCTGCCTTCGATACTGGCGGCTTTTGTGGGCGCATGGGTGCTGGGCAGCCTTACCGGTATGAACGCACTTTACAGCTACTCAATAGGCGACAGGGAACTGAACGTAACGCCTGTGAAACTAGTGATAGCCATAGTGCTGGCTTTCTTTGCGCTCTTCGATATCCTGCCGCGTTTTAAGAAAATGCAGTTCTCCCCCAAATGGCAGCCCGTAGGCGGACTGCTGAGCGGTTTCTTCGGCGGGCTCTCGGGCTTGCAGGGGGCTTTGCGCTCGGCCTTCCTGGTGCGGGCGGGGCTGAGCAAGGAAGCATTTATTGCCACGGGTGTTGCCATTGCCTGCCTCATAGATATTACCCGCCTCTCTGTTTACTACAAGCAGGTATTTTCCGCACCCCGCACCCTGCACTACGCACTCCTTCTTGCTGCTACCCTCTCTGCATTTGTGGGTGCTTACATTGGCGCGAAGCTGATGAAGAAGGTGACCATAGAAACCGTACACATTATTGTTGCGGTGATGCTGCTGGTGTATTCGGTATTGCTGGCAATGGGGATCTTATAGCCGCGTATTCTTATCTTGTTTCATGCTCATTCGCGAAGCCACTATAGCCGACATACCGCAGATACAATATGTGCGCCATGCTGTGAAGGAGAATGTACTAAGCAACCCTGCACTGGTGACCGATGCCGACTGCGAAGAATACATAACCGTACGCGGCAAGGGCTGGGTTTGCGAGGTGGAGGGTAAGATAACCGGCTTTACCATTGCCGACCTGCAGGGCCATAATGTATGGGCGCTGTTTGTATTGCCCGAATACGAAGGCCGCGGCATGGGCAGCCGCCTGCACGATGTGATGCTTGAATGGTATTTCTCAAAAACCAGCGAACCCATCTGGCTCAGCACCGACCCCGGCACCCGCGCCGAAACTTTTTACCGCAAAAAGGGTTGGAAAGAAGCGGGGATGCATGGGAAGGAGGTGAGGTTTGAGATGAAGAAATAGCGCATCAGAAAACTACAGTCGAATGATCTTTGTTCGATACTTCATTTTCCCACCAGTAATCTCAAAATAATAAATTCCGCCAGATAGGTGCATTAGATTTATTGAGTTCTTACCGCTGGTTAATTTACCTTTCTGTAAAACTTGCCCCACGGAATTACACAACGTGTAAATGGCCTCTGCCGGTAGATGTTCAATTGCGATTATGTCGGGTGTCGGATTAGGATACACATGTATCACCTTGTCGGAATACTTCTCCGGAATGTTCAGTGGCGGCTGGCACAGGTACTTTGATTGCAAGATAGTGTCACTCATTTCATACCAGTCAGTGACAGTCGACAAAGGCTCGTCATTTACGATAAATGTAGGACCAGCGCTTAGTGGCTGAACATATGAAGTTTGTGATAGTATAGTATCGTCCACGGCGCAACTATTGGCGGTACCTACGGTATCTGTCAGAAAAGCGAGATAGCCTCCTTTATCATGCATACCACACAAAACAGTAGTGTCGCCTGCAATATCAATCGCAAAAAATTGTTTTGAGGAGTCGGAACGGATTCGTTTGGCAAATTGTAAATTTCCGTTTGCAACTTTTGCAACCACGTTCCAATTGGTTGTTGGATTCATCATTACAAGATGAGTGACAGTATCCACAACTTTTACTCTTGGGAGATTCAATTTTGCATAGTTAGCAAGGCCATAAACACTTCCAGTCAACTGTTTTGCTGAAGAATCATAGACCGAAACATGAACAACCTCGCGCAAATCTGATTTCCTCCTGTACAGCCCGGTCGTTACTATCTTATTTTGCAGCCAATGTATTTCACACAAATTACCGGAAATCAGTGTATCATTATTAGCTGTCACACAACCAAAAAAATACTGTGACGAAAGAATATTACCACTAGTATCTAATGTCAAAAGAAAGTTATTTATCGACGCACCTCCGCCTCTATGGCCCGCAATAAAAATATTATTTCCGCTGCCGACCATTCCAGTAAACCAGTTATCGTGAGGACCACCAACAACAAGCGGCGTAATGTAGGCTCTCTGCCACTTGGGCGTACCATCAACGCCAGATAGGACCGTTATCATCCCATCCATATTGTAGACTGATGCACCCCAATATTCAAAATTATTGTAGCCACAAATAGCGATATCACCATTGCCTAGCTCAGCAATGTCAGTTACGATCATGTCTTTATTTTTGAAGAATGATGCGAACTTTGCCCATACAGTTGTCCCTGAAGGTGCAATCCTGGAAATAAGCATTTCATTGTCGCCAGAAGTAATCAAATAATCACCGTTATTCGCAATTTTTATCTTTGAAGGTGCGTTAGCTGGATACCGTCGTTTCCAAACAACATTGCCTTTTAGATCTGTTTTTACAAGAATACGATCGTAGCCAGATTTATCAAAAGCAACGCTAATGACATTCCCATCATTATCAATCTTCGAGTCAGTGAACCGAACGGAAGTCGTTGTGGAATCAAAAAACTCCATCTGCAGAATTTGCGCATCTATCGCAGAAGGAAAAAAAATCAGAAAAAAAATCAAACGGGCTAGGGAATATATAGTTCGAAGCATATGGCAAAATACAACACATTATCCTCGTTTGCAACCCTCGCCCCGCTGTCCTGAGTTTGCAACTGAGGACCAATATCATTTGCCTTTCTGAAACAAAATCGTTGTATCGCCGTTGCTACGTTTGATCGTTGCACGGATCGCATCTCCCTCGCGTTCGATAACTATTATTTTTCCGTCCAGTTTAAAATCCTCTTCATTCGCAGAAACGCCACCCAGGTATTTTTCCGCCAGTGCATTACCGCGAAACAACACATAGCGCCCAGGCCATGCTATCGACGACACGAGCCGTACTACGTATCCCTGTCCTGTAACTACAGTTTTTTCATTTACTGCAAACAGTACCATGAAACCATACACCAGCGCCATCAAGCCTACCAACACCTCTGTCATAAAAACACCTGCAAGGACAAAAACCAATCGCACTGTAGCTTGCTTAATTTGCCTCAACCTGCGGATGGCTATAGGAATAACAGCAATCAAGCTAAAAAAATACCCTATACAAAATGCCATCAGTATATAAGTTCTGAACGACCAGCCGGAAACACGAAGTAACACCTCCACTATCGCTATGGCAACAACAAGCAAGTGCAGACGAATAAACACTTTATCATCCATTAATTATTAATACAGGAGCGGCAGAAAAGTAACCCTCATTTCCCCCGCTCGGCGTAGTCTCCGACTACGTCGCACCGGCTGCCGATCTCAACCTATTACTTATCAAACTTTGATTGCCTTAAAGCTGTCAATAGTACTTTTTTATCA
>CAMPKG010000279.1 GCA_946887085.1 uncultured Sphingobacteriales bacterium | reverse complement strand
GTATCAGCACTGCAGCCTTTGCAATATTATTGTTGTCAAGATGACTAAACGGCTCATCCATTACAAGCCATTTGAAAGGCTGCAGCAATGCACGTATGATCGCCACGCGCTGGCGTTCCCCATACGAGAGTGTTGATGCCAATGCATCCTTACGAAAACTTACACCTAGTCGTTCCATCCAGTCAAGTACAGTTTTTTCGGGAACCGAATTGGTGAGGCTGCGTTTTATCTCAAGATTCTCCCATGCGGTCAATCCAGGGAATAATCTCAGATCCTGGAAAATGACGCTGAGATCTTTGCTGCGCAATACCGACAATCGTTCCACATCGAGGTTACGAACTTTTTCTTTTTGCCACATCACATCACCTGAGTAATCATCACGCAACCCGTAAAGAAAATGAATAAGCGTTGTTTTACCCGTGCCGGATGGCGCCTGGATAAAAACATGCTCGGGTTGCTGGAACGCCAGTGATCGCCTCCACACATCGGACGTCGAGCGCTCTATGCGTTCGCGCAAGGGTATGGGTATCAATTGTTCCAGGGTTAATTGCATGTTCAATGATTGTCAGTCAAAACTAATAAATGAATGCACGTAAAAGCAAGATGAACGAAGTACAGCAAAAATGATTAAATTTAAGTATGATCGAGCGTCTTTTTGATATAGTAGCCAAGAGGGCCGGTGATGAGCCCAACGCGGTAATGCTGGCCGCCAAAGAACAGGGCCAATGGCGCACCTACAGCTGCGGCGATGTCTGGGAAACCGCGCGTAAACTGGCTGGAGGCTTGCTATCACTGGGTATTGCCAACAACGAACTGACACCGGAAAAACAGGAAAAGATCGCCATCATCTCACCCAACAGGCCTGAATGGATCATGACTGATGTGGGCGTGCAACTAACGGGAGCCGTACTCACACCTATCTATCCTACCATTAGCCCAAACGACCTTGTATATATATTGAATGAAGCCGAAGTAAGAATACTGTTCATTGCCAATAGAGAATTGTATGACAGGCTAAAGGATTTTCTCCCACAAGTCCCAACACTCAAATACGTTTATTCATTCGATAAAATAGATGGCGTAGCCAACTGGCAGGAGCTGATATCAAAGAACCTGCAACCGGACGAGTCGGTCATATCGAGGATAAAACCTGAGACGCTGGCCACTATCATCTACACATCGGGCACTACGGGCAACCCGAAAGGCGTGATGCTCACACATAAGAACATTGTGAGTAACGTACTGGATTGCATGTGCGAGTTCTGGTTTGCCAGCAAAGGAGAAAAAGCGCTCAGCTTCCTCCCGCTCAACCACATATTCGAGCGCATGGTCACTAATGTGTATCTCAATGCAGGTGTAGCCGTTTATTACGCTGAAAGCATGGATACTATCGGTGAGAACCTGAAGGAGGTGCAGCCTATCGTATTTACCACAGTGCCGCGCTTACTGGAAAAGGTATACGAGAAAATAATGGCGAAAGCCTCAGAGCTGACGGGCATCAAAAAAGCACTGTTCTTCTGGGCGCTGCGCCTGGGAATGAAATACGATAACGTAAACAAAGGGTCTATTGGCTACCGCATACAATTAGCGCTCGCCAACAAGATCATTTTCAACAAATGGCGCGAAGCACTGGGCGGAAACGTCCGTGCGATAGTTACCGGCGCGGCTGCCTGCCAGGAAAGACTGATACGCATTTTCACCTCAGCCAACATCGTCATCATGGAAGGCTATGGCCTTACCGAAACCTCGCCGGTTATTTCTGTAAATAAATACAGGAGCGAAGACAGGCGCATCGGCAGCATCGGCCCTGTGATTCAGAACGTCGAAGCAAAGCTGGCGGAAGACGGCGAGATCATGTGCCGCGGCAATAATGTGATGCTGGGCTATTATAAACACCCCGACTGGACTGCAGATGTGATCGACAAAGACGGCTGGTTCAAAACGGGGGACATCGGCCAATGGGTGGAAGGCCGCTTCTTAAAGATAACCGACCGCAAGAAGGAGATATTCAAGACTGCGGGCGGTAAATACGTAGCACCACAGGTGATAGAGAACAAAATGAAAGAAAGCCCTTTCATCGAGCAGATGATCGTGATCGGCAATGGAAGAAAATTCGTGAGTGCGCTGATCGTGCCTTCTGCTATGAACGTACGCCGCTACCTGGAGGACAAAGGCGCAAAACCACCTGTCAGCAACGAAGAACTGGTGCGGCTGCCTGATGTACATGACTTGTTGCAAAAGCAACTTGATAAATACAATCCGTTATTCGGCCATGTTGAGCAGGTAAAGAAATTTGCCCTGCTGCCTCACGAATGGACAATAGATGGCGGCGAGCTGACACCTACTATCAAGATCAAACGTAAAGTGATAGAACAGAAGTATTCGAGTGATATTGAAAAGATGTACGCTTAAGCACCGGTCATTCCCGCTATAATGACGCCGAAAACCAATGAGAGCCCTACCAGCGCCATACCGATGATGGTAACTATGCCAAGGAACTTCAGCATGTTTTTCAGGTGGCGAAACGCTTCCGTTAGTTGCTGTTGATTCCCTGTATTAACCGCCTGCTTGCTGAGTGACGAAAACTTATACAAGGTCCACATGGGGTAAAAGTACAGCAATGCAACTATGGTATAACCCACGAAAACGCCAGTCTGTTCGGCCCCCTGGGCTAACAGCAGCGCACCGAGTGCAAACAGCAATATCAATCCAAAACTGATGAAACTGACGATCGCAAGGAACTTTCCCCACTTTGCTGATTCACGCAGATGTTCCTTCGCTGTTTCGTCAATACCAAAATCAAAAATGCTCTCCCGCGTATTGCCATAGTTATCCATAGAATAGATTATTCTATAAATATACTCAACACGGCGAAATATCAATAAGCCCTTGCAAACAATACACGCTGTGTCGAAGGTTTACCTGTCAGTATACAGGCACCGTCTTCTTTCGGATTGTTCAGCGGTATACAGCGGATGGTTGCCTTGGTCATTTCCTTGATCTTGTCCTCCGTTCCAGGTGTACCGTCCCAGTGCGCTGATATAAAACCGCCTTTTTCGTCCAGCAGTTTCACGAACTCATCCCAGCTATCAGCTTTTGTGGTCATGCTTGTGCGATATCCCAGTGCACGGTTATACATGTTCGACTGGATGTCTTCCAGCAGCTGCGCGATCTTATCCGTAAGCCCATCTAATGGATAGGAGGCTTTCTCTTTGGTATCACGTCGCGCAACTTCCGCCTGGTTATTCTCGAGGTCGCGGGCGCCCAGTGCTATACGCACAGGTACACCGCGCAGTTCGTATTCCGCAAATTTCCAGCCGGGGCGGGTGGTATCGTCGTTGTCAAATTTCACGCGGAAGCCTTTCGACAGGAATTCATTTATCAGCTCCATTACACATTCATCTATCTTCTGGCGTGCATCCGCGTCTTTACTATATATAGGCACAATTACCACCTGCAGCGGAGCCAGCTTCGGCGGCAGCACCAGGCCCTGGTCATCGCTGTGTGCCATCACCAATGCGCCTATCAATCTTGTGGAGACACCCCATGAGGTGGCCCACACATATTCCATTTTGTTTTCCTTGTTGGAGAACTGCACGTCAAACGCTTTGGCAAAGTTCTGTCCCAGGAAGTGAGAGGTCCCGGCTTGCAGCGCCTTGCCATCCTGCATCAGCGCTTCTATGCAATAGGTTTCCTCTGCACCGGCAAAACGCTCGTTGGCAGATTTTATCCCCCGTATCACTGGCATGGCCATATACTCTTCCGCGAACTCAGCATATACATCAAGCATACGTTCTGTTTCTTCTATGGCCTCTTCTTTAGTAGCATGTGCAGTATGGCCTTCCTGCCAAAGGAACTCGGCCGTGCGCAGGAACAGACGTGTACGCATTTCCCAGCGTACCACGTTTGCCCATTGGTTCACCAGTATCGGCAGGTCGCGGTAAGATTGCACCCAGTTTTTATAGGTACTCCAGATGATCGTCTCCGATGTTGGACGTACAATAAGCTCCTCCTCCAGTTTCGCTTCCGGATCTACAATCACACCGCCACCGTTCGGGTCGTTCTTCAGCCTGTAGTGGGTCACCACCGCGCACTCTTTGGCAAAACCTTCTACGTGGGCCGCCTCCTTGCTCAAAAAACTCTTTGGTATGAATAAAGGGAAATATGCATTCTGGTGCCCCGTCTCCTTGAACCTCTTGTCCAGCTGGTCGCGCATATTCTCCCAAAGAGCAAACCCATAAGGTTTGATCACCATACATCCACGTACAGCTGAATAATCGGCAAGCCCTCCTTTTAACACGAGGTCGTTATACCATTGGGCGTAATCCTGGGCGCGGGTTGTTAAAACATTGCTCATAAATACTTTGGCACACTTTTCGATGCCTTTAAAGAGTTGGTCGAATGC